>NZ_MJGR01000024.1:134822-135020 GCF_001865105.1 Curtobacterium sp. MCBA15_016 | reverse complement strand
CAGGGCGTCAAGGTCGAGGTCGGCGAGAAGCAGGTCGCCGCGGACATCGTGATCGTCGCGGAGTACCCCGTCGCCCTGCAGCAGGTCGCTGACGGTGTCCGCGCCGGTGTCGCTCGTGCGCTGGAGCAGATCGTGGGCATGGAGGTCGCCGAGGTGAACGTGACCGTGCAGGACGTGTTCATCCCGGGTGACGACGAC
>NZ_MJGR01000024.1:133463-134088 GCF_001865105.1 Curtobacterium sp. MCBA15_016 | reverse complement strand
TGCAGTTCGGGTTCTGGGGCTTCGTGCTCGTGGTCGTGTTCGGTGCCGTCGGGGCTCTCGTGGCCGCGTTGGTCACCGGCCGCATCGACCGGGGTGCCCTCGCCGACGTGCTGACCGGACGCCGGAGCTCCCGGTGAACGCCGGCCCGGACGTCCCGGGCCGTGTCGAGATCACCGCTCGCGCACTGACCTCGCTGGCGCGGGCCGTCGCAGCCGAACGGCTCGGCGCCCCCGCCAAGCGGGTGCGCGTCGGTCTCGGCGACACCGCCGGCGCGCTCGCGCTCGACATCACCGGCCCCATCGCCGCGGGCGACGACATCGTCACCCGCACCGCCCGGGTCGCGGACGAGGTCAAGGGCCGTGTCGGGGAACTCACCGGCCGCCGCGTCGGCAGTGCCCACATCGAACTCACCGGGATCGTGCGCGAGCACCAGTCCCGGATCGCCTAGGAGGCCATCATGAGCAACGGTTCCGTCGAACGACGCATCCGTCGCCGGAGCGTGCACCGCTCCCGCTCGACCGCCGTGGCGGTGTCGCTCGTGGTGCTCGCCCTGGTCGCTGCGTGGATCGGCACCGAAGCGGTCCTCGCCGCCATCGGCCGGCCCCCGCTGCTCGCCGACCCGCAG
>NZ_MJGR01000024.1:132331-132794 GCF_001865105.1 Curtobacterium sp. MCBA15_016 | reverse complement strand
GCAGACCGTCGTCGACGCCGCGCTCCGCCCGGACGCCGCGTTCGTCACGATCGCGGAGGTCATCGCCGTGGTCCTGCTGGTCCTCGGCGTGGTCCTGATCGTCCTGGCCCTGAAGCCCGGCCGGCAGCACCGCTCCGTCATCGACCACGACCGTGGTGCCGTCGTCATCGACACCCGCATCCTCGCCTCCACGGCCGCGAACGCCGCCGGGATGGCCGCCGGTGTCCCGGAGGGCAACGCCTCCGCGACCGCCCGCGGACGCTCCACCACGGTCCGTGTGGTGCCCGTCAGCGGGATCCCCGTCGACGACGCGGTCATCCGCGACGCCGTCCGGGACCGCCTCTCGGGGCTCGACGAACGCTTCGGCCGACGCGTCAGCGTCACGGTCGAGGAGAAGGGAACCCTCGCATGACCAAGAGCAACCGGACCCTGAACCGGATCATCCTGTTCGTCCTCGGCCTCG
>NZ_MJGR01000024.1:131439-131621 GCF_001865105.1 Curtobacterium sp. MCBA15_016 | reverse complement strand
GGCCTCGTCGCGGTCATCGTCGGCATCACCATCGGCGCGGGCGTCCTGCCCGCCGTCCGCGACGCCGTCGAACCCTACGCGACGCTCCCGAACCGGCTGAGCGTGCCGGCGTCGTCGCTGTGGATCATCGTCGCGGTCTGCGCCGTGGTGATCGTGCTGGCGTTGGTGTGGGTGTTCACCCG
>NZ_MJGR01000024.1:128276-130758 GCF_001865105.1 Curtobacterium sp. MCBA15_016 | reverse complement strand
TTGGTGTGGGTGTTCACCCGTGGTGGGGGCGGCACGTCCGTCGCCGTCCGGGAACGCTCCGGCGACGACCAGGTCACCGTCAACGTCGCCCTCGTCCGCGACGTCGTCGACCACGAACTCGACGGCGTCCGCGACGTCATCAGCGCCCGCGTCGACACGTACCTCGTCCGCCGGCAACGCGCCGCACGCATCCGCGTCGCGGTCCGCCGCGGCGGCGACGCCGTCACCGTCCTCACCGCCGTCGACCGGGCCATCACCGTCCTGGACCGCACCCTCGGCCGGCAGATCCCGGTCCTCGTCCACCTCACCGGCGGCACCCGCTCCACCCTCGCCAAATCCACCCGCGTCCACTGACAGCCGTCAGCCGGACGTGACCCGGGCCTCCCGGCCCATCAGACCACCACCCACCGGGCACGCGCCCGACCGATGAAAGGACCCGTCATGGGACTCGACGACAAGATCAAGAACGCTGCTCAGGACCTCGCCGGCAAGGCGAAGGAAGCGGTCGGCAAGGCCACGAACGACGACTCGAAGGTCGCCGAGGGCCAGAAGGACCAGGCCGCCGCGAGCGTCAAGCAGACCGGCGAGGACGTCAAGGACGTCTTCAAGAAGTAGGACGCACGAACCGTGTCGGGGCACTCGCCTGTCGAGTGCCCCGACGCGTTCCGGCGGACCGAACGAGGAGGAACCATGCAGCACGACCCGAATTCGCACACACAGGTCACCGAGGTGGCCCTGCCCGCGGAGCTCACGCAGCCGCTCCCAGACGACGCGAGCACCGTGGCGATCGTGGCCCGGACCGCGGCGGAGACCGCACTGGGCGTCCCCGGCGTGCACCACCTCGGCGGGATCGCCGCCCGCGCCGCCGACCAGTTCCGGCAGCAGCTCGGCCGCAGCGCCGGCACCGCTGGGGTGCAGGTCGACGACGAGGACGGCGCGCTGGGCGTGCGGGTCTCCGTCGTCGTCAGCTACCCGCACCCGGTGATCGCCGTCGCGGACGAGGTCCGCAAGCAGGTGACCGCGGCCACGCGCCAGGTCTCCGACGTCCCGACGTCCGTCGACGTCCGCGTGCTGGACGTGCACGGCCCGTTCGACGACGAGCAGTCGCCGCTCGGCCGCGCGGCAGAGGCCACCGGCGACGCGGTCAAGCAGGCCGCGACCGCCACCGCCGACGCCACCAAGCGAGCCACCGACGCCACCGGTGAGGCGCTCAAGGAGGCCGCGACGGTCACCGCGGACGCCACGAAGCGCGCCGCGTCCGCCACGGCCGACGTGACGAAGCGCACCGCCGAGGCAACGGCCGACGTCGCTCGACAGGCCGCCGACGCCACCCGCGACGCCGCGGAGGCCACCGTCGAGCAGGCCGGCAAGGCAGCCGATGCCACGGCCGACGCCACCCGCCGTGCGGCCGACGCGACCGCCGACGCCACGAAGCGTGCCGTCGACAGCGCGGCCGAGACCACCGGCAACGTCCGGGACGCGGCAGCGGAGGCGCTCGTCCGGTCCTCCGAGTTGGCAGCGGACGCCGCCGACTCGGCGAAGGACGCCGCGGCCGGCGCACGTGACGCCGTCGTCGACACCGTGACCGAGCCTGCTGCCACCGAGTCCGCGGCGCCCGCGGATCGTGCAGCTGCGGCTGCCGAGGCAGCGGAGGACGCTGCCGACGCCGCGGAGGACGCAGCCGCAGCAGCGGCCGAGTCGGCCGACGCAGCCGCACAGGCGGCCGTTGACGACGCACCGGTCGGGTCGGACACCGACGCACCGGTCGTGTCGGACACCGACGCGCAGGCCGGTCGGCACCGCCAGGACCGCTCGTGACCACCGCGTGGTCGGGCAACCGCCGGACGAAGGTCCGGCGGCCCCGCCCCCGCGGCGTCTGGATCGCGAGCGGCATCGGCGTCGTCCTGGTCCTCGGGACGCTGCTCGGTGCGTTCCTCCCCCTCGTCGGGTTCCTCGGCGGGGTCACCGCCACCACCGCCGGACTCGTCCCGTTCCCGTTCGTCCGGGTGACGATCGTGGCGCTGCTCGGGGCCGTCGTGGTCCTCGGGCTGCTGCTCCTGGCGTTCACCCGACGGCACACCACCACGGCGACGATCGCCGTCGTGGTCGCCGTCCTGGTCAGCATCGCCGTGACCGCGGTCCCGGTCGTCCTGGTGGCCGTCGGTTCGGCCGACCGCGCCGGCGACGTGTGGCCCATCGTCACGGAGCTCTGGAACCGCTTCACCGGCTGAGGTCCTCGGCCGCCCGCACCACCATCGAAGGAGTCCCCATGCGCAACCGCATCATCCTCATCGGCGCCATCGTCTTCATCGGGTTCTGGTTCGGCGCGCGCGCCACCCGCCCCGTGAACAAGAAGTCGAAGACCCAGACCGCGCGCGAGCTGTGGAACGACCCGCGTTCGCGGAAGGCACGCAAGAAGCTCGGCAAGAAGATCGCCAAGGCGACCAAGCACTGACACCACCGGAGGCGCGGTGCACGTGAC
>NZ_MJGR01000024.1:112935-127629 GCF_001865105.1 Curtobacterium sp. MCBA15_016 | reverse complement strand
GTCACGTGCACCGCGCCTCCAGTCCGCTACGGTCGCTCCGTGCGTCGTCTCTCCCCTGCCCAGCGGTGGGTCATCGGTCTCGGCGCGTTCGCGCTGCTCTGCTTCGTCGTCGGTCTCGTCGGCCTGGTCGTCGGGCTCGCGAACCGGTACGGATGTCTCGGCGCGGACGAGACCTGGCCGGAGTACCGCTGCACCGGCGACGACTCGGGCATCATCTGGGGCAGCGTGCTCGGCGTCGTCGGACTGCTCCACCTCGGCCTGACCGGACTCGCGGGGGCGATCGTGTGGACGTCCGCGCCGTCGATCGTTCCCCGACGTCCACCTCGCCCGGCGCCGAACGTCGGCGTGAACCTCGTCTTCTCGTACGGCACCCTCCGACAGCCCGAGGTGCAGGAGACCCTGTTCGGCGGGCCGGTGCCGACCACGGAGGACTCGCTCCCCGGCTGGCGGCTCGACTGGGTGACGATCACCGACCCCCGCGTGATCCGGACGAGCGGCTCGGACCGGCACCCGATCCTGCGCCGGGGCACCCCGGAGGACCGCGTCGAGGGTGCGACCCTCACGCTCGGCCACGAGTGGCAGATGCGGGCCGTCGACGACTACGAGGTCGCCGACCACCAACGCGTCGAGGTGACCCTCGGGTCGGGCGCAACGGCCTGGGTCTACGTGGCCGCCGACGAGGCCTGAGCGGCAGCGAGCCGGCCGAGCCCCTCGTCGATCGACACCGCGGGCGTCCACTGCAGGTCACGACGGGTGCGCCGCTGGTCGAACCAGTGCGCCGTCGACAGCTGCTCGGCGAGGAACCGGGTCATCGGCGGCTCGTCCTCGCCCGGACGCACCCGCCAGACCGCCTCGACGAGCGACCCTGCGAACCGAGCCACCCCGGCCGGCACGTGCACCCGCGGCGCCGGGACCCCGGACGCGGTGCAGATCCCGGCGAGCAGGTCCCCGACGGGCCGGGGCTCCCCGTTCGTCACGACGTACGCGGTGCCGTGCACCCCGTCGTCGGCGGCGTGGTCGAGCGCGGCGACCATCGCGGACGCGGCGTTGTCGACGTAGAGCGTGTCGATGAGCGCGGCGCCGGAGTCGAGCAGCGGCAGGCGCCCCGTGCGGGCACGGTCGACGATCCGGCCGACGAGCTGCGTGTCACCGGGGCCCCACACGAGGTGTGGGCGGACGGCGACGACGGCGAACCCGGGGGCGTCCGCGGCGAGTGCGAGCAGCTCGGCCGCGGCCTTCGTCCGGGCGTAGTCGCCGCGGGCCCGCGCGGGCTCGGCGGGTCCGGCGTCCGCGCCGACGAGGGACGACCCGGTGTGCGCGACCGAGGGCGAAGAGACGAACACGAACCGCTCGACCCCGGCGCCACGTGCAGCGTCGAGGAGCGTCCGGGTGCCGTCGATGTTCACGCGGACGAAGTCGTCGGGGTCGCCGGCGAGCGAGACCTTGGCGGCGAGGTGGACGACCGCCTCGATGCCGTCGACGGCCCGGGCCACGGCTGCGGGGTCGGTCATGCTGCCGAGCACGTCCGACACGCCCTCGACCCCGGAGGGCCGTCGCTGGAACGTCCGGACCTCGTGCCCCGCACCACGCACGGCCGCGGCGGTCGCCTGCCCGAGGAACCCGCTCGCACCGGTGACGAGGACCCTCACGGCCGGACCATCCGTCCACCGGACAGCACCGAGGCCGCCCACCGGGACAGCCGTGCACGGTCGACCTTCGAGTTGTGCCGGATGTCGGTCGGGAGCTCGGGCACCGTCAGCACCGCGGCGACGGGGATCCCCGCGGCAGCCCGGACGGCCCGGGCGAGGGCAGGGTCGGCGAGCGTCGGCCGACGGGTGCGGCGCCCACCGGTCGTCTCCACGACGGCGACGGCCTGCTGCGTGCCGCGGGGCCCGATGCCGGCGAGCCCGGCGCGGCCGACACCGGGGACGCGCTCGATCCGCTGCTCGGGACCGACGGGCGTGACGACCCCGTCCGCCGTGGTGAGCACGTGCTGCAGGCGTCCCTCGACCCAGAGCCGACCGGCATCGTCGAGGTGGCCGACGTCGCCCGTGCGGTGCCCGCGCGGGTCCGCCACACCGAGCCGCGACACCCGGTTCTGGCGCCAGAGCCGGTCGTACCGCTCGCGGACGTGCGGCGCCGCGACGACGATCTCGCCCGTGACGCCCGGTTCCTCGGTGAGCGCACCGGTCGGCTCGCCGGAGTCGTCGAGCGGGGCGATCCGCACGCGGACGCCGGTGGCGGGTCGGCCCACGCAGATGCCGTCCTCGTCCGGGGTGTCGGCGGCTGCGGCGCGCACGCCGTCGAGGTCGACGTCGGTCATCAGCAGCCCCTCGGTCATCCCGTAGGGTGTGTGGGCGCTCGCGTTCGGCATGAGCTCGGTGGCCGCGGTCAGCAGCGCCGCCGACACCGGAGCACCGGCCGACAGGAACAGCCGCACGCGACCGAGCGCCGCACGGTCCGCTGCGGTGAGCGCACCGGCGGTGGCCACGACGTTCGCGACGGCCGCGGGTGACAGGAACACGACGGTGGCGTCCGCTGCGGTGACCGAGTCGGCGACCGCCCGAGCGGTCAGGGTCCGGGGCGCGGTGACGTCCATGTCAGGTGCGACCGACCGGGCGCCGAGCGCGGGACCGAGGAGCGCGAACGGGGCGAACCCAGCGACGAGGCCGGTGCCGACGCCGATGTCGTACTGCGCCGCGAGGGTGTCGCGGACCGCGCCGAGCTGCCCGTGCGTGTACACGACGCCCTTGGCCGGCCCGGTCGACCCGGACGTGAAGAGGACCGCGGCCGGCGCGTCGGACGACGGCGCTCCGGGCAGCGCGGTGCCCCGTGCGAGGCGCTGCGCTCCGCGTCGTGCGACCTCGACGAGCGTGTGCTCGACCCGGAGCGCCCGACGCGCAGGGCCCGGCAACGACACCGTCGCGATGCGCCGACCGGGCCAGCCGAGCGCCCGTGCGGCCCCGAGGCCGGGCAGCGCGCCGATGATCCAGTCGGGACGGGCACCGCGCACCGCACGGGTCAGGCCGCGCAGGCCGAGCCCGGCATCGGCCACGACGACGACCGCCCCGATGCGCACGCTGGCGTACAGGACGGCGGTCAGGTCCGCGCCGGGGGTGACGAGGAGCGAGACCCGGTCACCGGCGCGGACGCCGAGGTCGACCAGTCCGGCCGCGATCTCGTCGACCCGGCGGGCGAGCAACCGCCACGAGACGGTCCGGGGACCGCCGGCGGCGGCCGTCTCGACGAGCGCGGCCTCGTCGCTGTCGCGCAGCTCGTCGAGTGCGGCCCAGAGCGGGCGGCGCACGTCGGCGTCGTCGTCGCTGGGGGCCTGGAGGGACGGCTCGGCCCCCACGGGCACGCGACCGTCCGGCAGGTGGTCACCCAGCCACTCGACGACCGTCCCGGCGACGTCGGCGTCGTCCGGCAGCAGGTGCCCGGCGCCCTCGAATCGGTGGACGTCCGCGTGCGGCAGCCGCTCCGCGAGGTCGTCGAGGTAGCGCTCCAGGAACACCGGGTCGCGCGGCCCCCACATCACGAGGGCGGGGACCTCGAGCGCGGCGACGCCGGCGGCGATCCGGTCGAGCTCGGGTGCGCTCGGGTGCGTCGCGTCGACGGGGATGTCGGCCACGAACCCGCCGACGCCCCCGCGACGGGCCGCCCCGCGGTAGGGCGCGCGGTACGCATCGGCGGTGGCACGGTCGAGCCGCGGGTGGGCGATCGCGAGCGTCGTCTCGAGGAACGCCGGCGTCAGCACCGTGGCACGGCCGAGGAGCTCCGGACGGAGCGCGAGCCGCAGCGGTGCGGGGATCGGGGCGTCGTCGGGCTGGTGCACCGCGGTGTTGCACGTCGTGACGGCCGCCACGAGGTCCGGGTGGTCGACCGCCCAGCCGAGGGAGACGACACCGCCCCAGTCGTGCCCGAGGGTGACCACCGGGCCGGACAGCTCGAGTTCGTCGGTCAGCGCGCCGAGGTCCCGCACGCGGTCCGCGAGCCCGTGCTGCACGCCGGTGCGCTCCGAGAAGCCCATGTCGAGCTGGTCGACCGCGACGACCCGCCACGCCGGACCACCGGCGGCGGCGACGTCGAGCGAGGTGCGGAGCACCGACCGCCACAGGTACGACCAGGTCGGGTTGCCGTGCACGCACAGCAGGGTGCCGACGGGTTCCACGCCGAGCGCGGCCAGGGAGCCGGCCGTGTCGAGGAGGTGCCACGAGCGCTCGGGGCGAGCCGTGCCTCCTGGATCCGCAGCGGCGGGGACCGTGACGATGCGCGACCAGGCGGGGTCGAGTCCGGGCAGGGGCGGCGGGGGCGTCGCCGGAGCCGTGGCAGCGGCGACGCGCGGGAGGCCGGACCTCACCAGCGCAGTTCCATCATCGCCGTGTTGATGCCGGAGCCGACACCGCCGAGGAACACCCGGTCGCCGGGGCGGATGGCACCGCGGGCGACCTCGTCCGCGAGGGTGATCGGGATCGACGCCGGACCGACGTTGCCGAAGCGCTCGTACGTCGTCGGGACCTTGTCGCGCGGGACGCCGATGGCCTCGACGAAGGCGTTCGTGTGCACGTCGGAGACCTGGTGGAGCACGTAGCGGTCCATGTCAGCCCAGTCGAAGTGGGAGCGTGCTTCGTTCCAGGCGGCGACGACGAGTTCCATGCCGCCCTTGAGGAGCATCTTCGCGTCGGTGAACATGCCGTCGACGCTGCCGACGCAGAGGTCGTACCACTGGGTCGCCGCGCGGGTGACGCCGCCGACGATCCGGTGGCCGCCCGGGTGCATGTCCGCCGGGCCGAGCACGGCCGCGGCGGCGCCGGACCCGAGCGTCAGGCTGGCGAACTCGCTCATGAAGTCCTTGCGGTTGCGGCCGCCCTGGTTCAGGCGCTCGATGGTGTTGAGCTGCACCTGGTCGGCGTCCTCGCCGTCCACCACGAGTGCGTACTTGATCTGACCGGAGTCGATCATGCCCGCGGCGACGCTCATCGCGTTGACGAACCCGAGGCAGGCGTTCGCGATGTCGAAGTTGATCGCGGACGACGGCAGGCCGAGCCCGTGGTGCAGGCGCACGGCCACCGACGGCTCGAGGTGCGGGCGCGTCACCGACGTGTTGATGAGCAGGCCGACGTCCTCGGGGCGGATGCCCGCCTCGGCCATGGCGCGGCGTCCGGCGTCGATGGCGGCGTCCTGGAAGGACTGGCCCTCGCCCCAGTTCCGGCGTTCCTTGACCCCGGCCACGCGCTCGAGGAGTCCCATCGGCAGGCGCAGGCGTCGCAGCACCCCGCGGAGCTTCTCCTCGATGTCGGCCGAGGTGGTCACGCGTTCCGCCACGGTCGTCGCGACCGAGAGCAGCGCGACGTTGTCGTGCTTGGCCGTGGCGTTGCCGGGCCGCTCCGTTTCGGTGCTCGTCGCCTGGTCGACCGGCCGTTCCGTCATGATCGTCACCGACACATACTTCCGCATCTGGCCTGGGTACGCGATCCGGATGCGCTGACAGGCGGGGGACAGTGCACTCCGGATGTGCCTCACGCCTCGGGCTGACGCGGCTCCTTGGGCAGCTTGCGCACCTTCGCGCGGCGCTTCCGGCGCTCGGGGATCATCGAGCGCATCTCCTCGAGCTTGCCGAAGCAGAGCAGGCGGTCGCCGGGCTCGAGGGCCACGCCGCTGCGCGGGTTCGGGATCACGCCCGAGCCGCGGTGCAGCGTCAGGACGGTGATGTCGCGGTCCCAGAGACCGGACTCCTTGATGGTCTTCCCGACGAGGTCGGCGTTCGTGTGCACGAGCAGCTCGGCGACGCCGTAGCCGGTCGAGACGGAGAGCCGCTGCCGGACGTCGATCTCGGGGAAGGCCACCTGGTTCGCGATGAAGTCGATGATCGCGCCGGCGATGTCGAGGCCGGTGGCGCGCTCGATGCCCTCGAGCCCCGGGGAGGAGTTGACCTCCATCACGAGCGGCCCGTCGTTGCCCTCGAGCATGTCGACGCCGGCGACCCGCAGGCCCATGATCTGCGCCGAGCGGACGGCGGCCTCTTCGTACTCGGGCGTCAGCGTGACCTTCTCGACCGTCCCGCCGCGGTGCACGTTCGACCGGAACTCGTCTCCGGAGGCGCTCCGACGCATCGCCGCGACCACCCGGTCACCGACGACGAGCGCGCGGATGTCCTTGCCGCGGCTCTCCGAGATGAAGCTCTGGATGAGCACGTTCTGCTTCGTGGAGTGCAGGGTCTCGACGATCGACTCGGCGACCTTCGCCTCGGGAGCGAGGATGACGCCGATGCCCTGCGTGCCCTCGAGCAGCTTGATGACGACGGGCGCTCCGCCGACGCGCTCGATCGCCCCGCGGACGTCGGCGCGGCCGTTCACGAACGTCGTCGCGGGCATGCCGATGTCGTGCCGCGAGAGGATCTGGTTCGCCCGCAGCTTGTCGCGCGAGTTCGTGATCCCGTTGGCGGTGTTCGGCGTGTAGACGTCCATCTGCTCGAACTGCCGGACCACCGCGGTGCCGTAGTAGGTGATCGAGTTCCCGATGCGCGGCAGCACGGCGTCGTAGTCGGACAGGAGTTTGCCGCGGTACTGCAGGTCGGGGTCGTCGCCGGTCAGGTCGATCGCGAACCGGAGCGTGTTGAGCACCTTCACCTCGTGCCCGCGGTCGATCGCGGCGGCCCGGAGGCGCTCCGTCGAGTACGCGTGCGGCGCACGCGACAGGATGGCGAGTTTCATCGGGGAGGCTCCGGGGTTGGTATCGACGGCGACGCTCCATCCAAGCATGCGACAGGATGGGCACATGGCCCGAGTACCGAAGTCCCCGAACGGCGGTCTCGTGGTCGCCGGCTGGCGGGAGTGGGCGGCCCTGCCGAGCCTCGGCATCCCGTGGATCAAGGTGAAGCTCGACACCGGTGCGCGCAGCTCGGCGCTGCACGCGTTCGACCTCGAGGAACTCCCCGGCGACCGGGTCCGCTTCTCGGTGCACCCCTGGCAGGACACCGACGCCGACGCCGTCACCATCGAGTGCGATGTGCACGACCGGCGCATCGTCCGGAGCTCCACCGGGCACACCCAGGAGCGCATCGTGGTCCTCACCGAGATGTCCCTCGCCGGGCGTGTCTTCGAGGCCGAGGTCACGCTGAGCAACCGCGACCAGATGGGCTTCCGGATGCTCGTCGGCCGCGAGGCACTGCGCCAGGGGTTCCTCGTCGACCCGGCTCGCTCGTTCATGGCCGGCCGGGCGCCGAAGGAGATCCGCCGCCGCAACCGCGGTCGCGCCTGACGGCTCGCCGAGCTCGCCGCCGACGCGGTGCGCGGCCTGCGCGGGATCCGCTGAAGTCGTCCACGCCGTGACCGTTCCGGTTCGCGGATCCCGGGGATCGTGAACCGGAACGGTCACCGACGAGACCGGGAACGTCAGTCGGCTCGACCAGCCGACGGACGGGAGGGACGGTGCGGGGCCGACCCGCGCCTCCAGGCCGCCGTCGGCGCGGGTCAGGCCTGCAGGTGCCGACCCAGGAAGCGCAGCTGCTGCGGCGCGAGCCGCCGCCAGTAGGCGGTGGTGTGCCCGCCCGCCTCGAACCCGCCGGCCGGTGCGGTCGCGAAGCCGTCGACGTACGTGCGCACGGCGGGCTCGAACCCGTCACCGGTGCCGCAGTCGACGCGGACCGCGACGCCGTCGACGGAGGACTGTCGTCCGAGCACCGTGTTCGCGGCGAAGTCCGCGGGGTCGTCGAAGGCGCCACGTGCCGTCTCCCCCGCTGACCGCCACAGCGCGGGGCTGATCGCGGACACCGCACGTACCCGCGCGGAGCCGAGCACGCCGGCGAGGTGGAGCGCGCCGTAGCCGCCCATCGAGTAGCCGGTGAACGCGAGCCGCGCGGTGTCGAACCCGCGGCGGGCGAGCAGCGGCAGGAACTCGTCGACGACCATCGCAGCGGGGTCGTCCCCGTCCGCGCGGCGGTGCCAGTAGCGGTTGCCGCCGTCGACCGCGGCGATCGCGAACGGCGCTCCGCCCGCGGCGACGTACGCGGCGAGGAACCGGTCGTAGCCGAGGTGGGAGCCGAAGAAGTCCGCGTGGTCGTCGCCGTAGCCGTGCAGGGCGACCGCGACGGGCAGGGGGCCGTCGGACTGCGGCGCGGCGATCGTCCAGCCGACCTCGAGGCCCTTCCGAGCGCGGGACGTGAACGACCCGGACACCGTCGGCACCGGCGTGACGTCGGGGACGGTGCCCGCCGGTCCGTCGAGGCCGAGCACGCGGTACATCGTCGAGCGGCCGGGGAGCAGCCGGAGGTTCACGGCCTCGGCAGCGGCACCGGCCACGACCACCGCGGCGCCGCCGGCGAGGAGGGAGCGGCGGGTGATCCGGGCCGCGCGCGAGCTGCTCATGCGAGGGGGACGATGCCGTCCGCGGTCACACGCGCCATCACGAGGGTCGAGGGGATCCGCTGCACACCGGGCAAGCTACCGAGTCGGGTACCGGAGGACCTCGGGTACACGCGCACGTCAGGTGTGAAGTCCCGCAGGAACCGGTCGCTCCGCCGCTCCGAGGAGCGCGTCGGCGACGGCACGCGCGGTAGCGGTCCCGAGGCCGGGTTCGCGGAGGCGCATCGCGAGGTACCCCGAGACGAGGAGCAGCAGCTGCTCGGCGAGTGCCCCGGCGTGTGCGCCGACCAGGGGCTCTGCCGACTCGGTCAGGCGTCGCCGCAGGGTGTCCGTCTCGCGGTCGAGGACCGCGCGGACGTCGGACGGGGCGTCGACGTACTCGGCCGCCGTGCCGAGGAACGCGCACCACCGCGACCCCGACGGCGTGGAGCGGTACGCGTCGAGGGCGTCGAACACCGCCAGCAGCCGGCCACGGTCGTCCTCGGCGGCGTCGACGGCCCGGTCCCACGTGGCGAGCCAGTCGTCGTGTCGACGGGCCAGTGCCGCGGCGACGAGCGACTCCTTGCTGGCGTACCCGCGGTAGAGCGTGGCGCTCGAGATCCCCGCGCGCTCGAGGACGGCGTCGATCGGCGTCGCGGCGATGCCCCGGGTGAAGAAGAGCTCCTCGGCGGCGTCGAGCAGCTTCTGCTCGGTTCCTGGACGCATCGCCATGAGAGCACCCTAGGCTCTCAAAAGTGAAACGATCGTTTTCGTTACGACAGTCGGTGTCCCTCGGGAGCGGCCTCGGCCTGATCGCCGCGACGTACGGCCTGGTCCGGCTGGCGTACGGGCTGTTCCTGCCCGACGTCCAGCGGGACCTCGGGCTGCGCGCCGACGCTGCGGGGTGGGTCTCCTCCGGAGCCTCGGCGATGTACTGCGTCGGCGCCGTGGTCGGGTACCGCTGTGCCGGCCGCGTGCCCCGGGTCCTCGTGGCGGTCGCCGCCACCGTCGCGGGCGGTGGTGCACTCGGCATGGCCGCGGCCGGCGACCCCACGGCGTTCGCGATCGCGTCGGTCGTCGGTTCGGCGGGCGCGGGACTGGCCTCGCCCGCACTCGTCAGTCTCGTGACGACCCTCGTGCCGCAGCCGGCACAGGGCCGGGCGCAGGCCGCGGTGAACGCCGGGACGGGCCCCGGCCTCGTCGCCGCAGGCGTGCTCGCGCTCGTGCTCCTGCCCGACTGGCGGACCGCGTGGACGTGGTCCGGGATCGCGGCGCTGGTCGTCGGGTCGGTCCTGCTCGTGTCCTCGTGGTCGCCCCGCCGGACGGCGACGGCCGGGCAGACCCCCACGAAGCGAGCACCGGCCCCGGACCGGGCGTGGTGGACGGCGCACCGTGCGGTCCTCGTGCTCGCCCTGCTCTTCGGCGCAGGGTCGGCGGTCGTGTGGACCTACGGCCGCTCGGTGCTCGTCGACGCCGGCGCACCGGTCGCCGTCTCGGTGTCCGCGTGGATCGCGCTCGGCGCGGGCGGTGCCGCCGTCGTGGCGACCGCCCGGTGGACGAGTCGGCTCCGTGCCCGGACGCAGTGGACGCTCACCACCGCCGCCGTCGCCCTCGGTGTGCTGGCGCTCGGCACGGTGCCGCAGTGGACGCCCGTGGCGCTCGTCGCGTGCGCCGTGTTCGGCTGGGGGTACACGGCGGCGACCGGGGCCCTGATCGCGTGGACCACCGAGATCGATCCGGAGCGGTCCTCGGCCGGCACCTCGGTGCTCTTCGTGGCGCTCGTCCTCGGCCAGGCCGGCGGTGCCGCGGCGGCCGGAGCGGTCGTCGAACCGCTGGGGTCGCTCGGCACGTTCGGGGCCGGGGCGCTCGTGACGGCCGCCTGTGCCGTGCTCGGTGCGCGGGTCAGAGCAGCGGGCGCAGCTCGATCTTCCGGTTGCACGCCACTGACGCCTCCTGCGCGACCCGCAGCGCGGTCTCGGCGTCCGGCAGGTCCATGACCCAGAATCCGGCGACGAACTCGGCCGGGTCCCCGACGAGCCCCGGGGTCGTGGTCGGCTCGGCGCGACGGGCGTCGACCACCACGGCGTCCGACGGCGCGGACACCCCGGCTGCGAAGACGACGGCGTCGCCGAGCCGCTCGTTGAGCGCGTCGACCGCGTCCGCCTCGGTCCGTGTTGCGGACTCGGTCCGACCGGCGGCCTCGGCCTGCCCGTCGTCGATGACGTTGACGAGGAACTGCATGGTGCCTCCCTGTTCGGTTGGCGGCAGGCTACTCCGACCACCGCACCCGCTACCGTGGTGACCATGGGGACGACCGCGGAGTGGTCACGGCTGCCGGTGGGGCGCCGCGAGTTCCGCCAGGACGCCCTCCTCGCACTCGTCCTCGGCGCCGGACTGGCGATCACGACGATGCTCTACGGGTCGGCCGGGACCTACGGCGACGACCAGGCAGCGTGGTGGGTCTCGGCACTGCTCGTCGTGGCGAACGCCGCACCGGTCGCGTTCCGCCGCCGCTGGCCGATGACGATGGCGGTCGTCTCGGCGCTGGCCTTCGCGGCGACGCAGATCCTGCACGTGCCCGAGGTCTTCCTCGTGAACTTCACGCTGTTCATCGCCCTGTACACGGTCGGTGCGTGGTGCTCGGACCGTGTGCGCGCCGAGGTCGTGCGCTGGGTGGTCATCGGCGGCATGTTCGCCTGGTTGTTCGTCGCGATCGCCTTCGGCTGGGCGGTGCCGAACGCGCTGCCGAACGACGACGGCGGCCTCATCCCGCCGTACATCGCGCTCTCGCTGCTCAACATCGTGATCAACGTCATCTACTTCGGCGCTGCCTGGTACGCCGGCAACCGGGCCTGGGCGTCGGCGGTGGCGAAGCACGAGCTCGACCTCCGCACCGCCGAGCTCGCCGCCGAACGCGAGCGGAGCGCTGCCCAGGCGGTGACGATCGAGCGCGTGCGCATCGCCCGCGAACTCCACGACGTCGTGGCGCACCACGTGTCGCTCATGGGGGTGCAGGCCGGCGCGGCTCGACGCGTGATCGGCCACGACCCCGAGCAGGCGACGGCATCGCTCGGCGTGGTCGAGCAGAGCGCCCGGACCGCCGTCGAGGAGCTCCGCCGGATGCTCGGCACCCTGCGTGCCGACGAGGACGGCGGCGACGACGTCCGCGCGGCTCCGAGCACCGAGGGGCTCGGCCGGATCGGCGAGCTCGCCGACTCGGCCCGGACGGCGGGGCACCCGACCGAGTACGTCGTGGTCGGCAGCGTCCGCGACGTCCCGCCCACGGTCTCGGCGGTCGCCTACCGGATCGCGCAAGAGGCCGTGACGAACGTCCTCAAGCACGCCGGCCCGACGGCCCGGGCGGACGTCCGGGTGCGGTACCTCGACGACGGCGTCGAGGTCGAGGTCACCGACGACGGACACGGCGACCGAGCACCGCGGAACACTGCGGGCAGCGGACTCGGCCACGTGGGGATGCGCGAACGCGTCGCCGCGGTGGGCGGACGGATCGAGATCGGGCCGCGCGCCCGGGGAGGCTGGCTGGTGCGGGCATGGCTGCCGACGACCTGACCATCGTGCTCGCGGACGACCAGGACCTCGTCCGGGCCGGCTTCCGCGTCATCCTCGAGTCCGAGCCGGGGTTCCGGGTCGTCGGCGAGGCCGCTGACGGCGCCGAGGCGGTCGAGGCCGTGCGGACGCTCCGACCGGACGTGGTGTGCCTCGACGTCCAGATGCCGAACGTCGACGGGCTCGAGGCGGCGCGTCGGATCGCCGCGCTCCCGGAGCCACCGGCCGTGCTCGTCCTGACGACCTTCGACCACGACGACGCCCTCTTCCAGGCGCTCGAGGCCGGGGCGAGCGGGTTCCTGCTGAAGAACGCCTCCCCCGAGCGGCTGATCGATGCCGTCCGCACCGTGGCGGCCGGCGACGCGCTGCTCGCCCCGGACGTGACCCGCCGGGTGATCAGCCGCGCGACCGCCGGGTCCGGGGCGCCCGCGGCACCGGACGGCGACGAGGCGGTCGTCACGGCAGGGCTGACCGAGCGTGAGACCGAGGTCCTCCGGCTGCTCGCCCGCGGGCTGAGCAACGCCGAGATCGCGACGGAGCTGTGGGTCGGTGAGGCGACCGTGAAGACCCACGTGTCGAACGTCCTCCAGAAGCTCGGACTGCGCGACCGCATCCAGGCGGTCGTCTGGGCCTTCGAGCACGGCGTGGCCGGAACCCCCGCCTAGACCCCCGTCCGACCCGCGCTCCCCCACGCGGCGGAGCCCGCAGTGCCCCGATCCCCGTCGCCAGCCGGAGGCGCCCGTCGCACCCCGCGCAATAGCGTCGACGCAGGCGGAGCGAACCGCCGCGAGAGGGGAACGACATGCTCACCATCGACGGGGTGACCAAGCAGTACGGCGACCGCCGCGTGCTCGACGACGTGACGTTCACGGTCGGCGACGGACGCCTGACCGGGTTCGTCGGCGGCAACGGCGCCGGCAAGACCACCACGATGCGGATCCTGCTCGGCGTGCTCCAGGCCGACGCCGGCACCGTGTCCATCGCCGGCACCACGATCGGCCCGGCCGACCGTCGCCGCTTCGGCTACATGCCGGAGGAGCGCGGGCTCTACCCGAAGATGCCGGTCGCCGAGCAGATCACGTACTTCGCCCGGCTGCACGGCGTCGACAAGCGCACCGCGGCGAGCCGCACCACCGACCTGCTCGACCGGCTCGGCCTGGCGCCGCACGCCACCGACGCCGTCGAGAAGCTGTCCCTCGGCAACCAGCAGCGCGTGCAGGTCGCCGCCGCGCTCGCCCACGACCCCGAGGTCCTCGTGCTCGACGAGCCGTTCTCCGGCCTCGACCCGATGGCGGTCGACGTCGTGCTCGCCGTCCTGCGCGAGGCAGCGGCGGGCGGCGTGCCCGTGCTGTTCTCGAGCCACCAGCTGGACGTCGTCGAGCGGCTCTGCGACGACGTCGTGGTGATCGCCGGGGGCACGATCCGCGCCGCCGGCCCGCAGGACGAACTGCGGAAGCAGGCCGGCCCGGCCGCGTGGGAGCTCCTCGTCGACGGGGACGTCGCCTGGCTCCGCGACGAACCGGGCGTCACCGTCCGCGAGTTCGACGGCGGCTACGCCGTGTTCGAGGCCGACGACGCCACCGCGCAGCGCGTCCTGCAGCGGGCCGTCCAGCACGGCACCGTCGGGTCGTTCTCGCCGCGTGTCCCCCGGCTCAGCGAGGTCTTCCGGGAGGTCGTCCGATGAACGGCTCGTTCGTCCAGTCCGTCCGGCTCGTCGCCGCGCGCGAGATCCAGGCCCGCGTCCGCAGCAAGGCGTTCGTCGTGTCCGCCTGCATCCTCATCCTCATGGTCGTCGCATCGATCGTCGTCGGCGGCATCGTCGGCAAGGCCACGGCGGGCGACACCACCCCGGTCGCGGTCGTCGACGGGGTCAGCCTGCCGACGAGCAAGGGGCTCGACGTCACCGAGGCGCCGACCGCTGCCGCCGCCGAACGACTCGTCGAGAACGGTGACGTCGACGCTGCGGTCCTGCCGTCCGACGACCCGCTCGGCTACAAGGTCGTGGGGCTCGACGACGCCCCGACCGACGTCGTCCAGGCGCTGAGCGTCTCCCCCCGCATCGAGCTGCTCGACCCGAACGCGATCCCCGGGGGCCTGATCTACATCGTGGCGCTGGCCTTCGGCGTCGTGTACTTCGCGTCCGCCGTGACCTTCGGTCAGTCGATCGCGCAGAGCGTCGTCGAGGAGAAGTCCACCCGCGTCGTCGAGATCCTGATGGCGGCGATCCCGGCCCGGGCACTCCTGGCCGGCAAGGTCCTCGGCAACAGCGTGATGGCGTTCGCGCAGATCGTCGCGGTGGCGATCGCGGCGGCGGTGACGCTCGCGGTCACCGGGCAGGACAACATGTTCACGGTGCTCGGCCCGAGCATGCTCTGGTTCGTCGGGTTCTTCGCGATCGGCTTCGTGCTCATCGCCTCGCTGTTCGCGGCGGCCGCGGTGCTCGTCTCCCGTCAGGAGGACGTCGGCAGCGTCACCACCCCCGTGATGATGCTCGTGATGATCCCGTACATCCTCATCATCGTCGCGTACAACAACCCGACGATCCTCGGCGTGATGTCCTACGTGCCGTTCAGCGCGCCGATCGGGATGCCGATGCGGATCTTCCTCGGGACCGCCGAGTGGTGGGAGCCGATCCTGTCCCTCGTCATCGTGGCGGTCTCGGTCGTGCTCGTCGTGGTCGTCGGCGCCCGGATCTACGAGAACGCGCTGCTGCGCACCGGCAGCCGGGTGAAGCTGACGGAGGCACTGCGCGGCTGACGCCGCAGGACCGGACGGGAGGCGCGGT
>NZ_MJGR01000024.1:49950-112326 GCF_001865105.1 Curtobacterium sp. MCBA15_016 | reverse complement strand
GCACCGCGCCTCCCGTCCCTGCGTCAGCGCGCTCAGGCGCTGAGCGTCGCGAAGGCGGACCGGTGCCAGACCAGCGGGCTGTGCGCGAAGTCCGACATGAGTCCGAGGACCCGGAGCACGACGATGTCGTGGTCACCCGCCGGGTAGGTGTGCTCGACGGCGCACTCGAGCCAGATCGGAGCGCCCTCGAGGAAGACCGACCCCGACTCGGACACCGTCGTGTCGACGCCGACGAACCGGACCGACTTGTCCTTCGACGCGAGCTGCCGGGTGACCTGCGCGTGCCCCTCGCCGAGGATCGAGACCCCGATCGTGCCGGCCGCACGCAGCACCGGCCACGTCGACGACGTGTGCTGCACCGCGAACATCACGAGCGGGGGGTCCTGCGACACCCCCACGGTGAAGGACGAGGCGACGAGCACGGTGGGCTCGTCGTCGACGACGGCGGCGAGCGCCGCGACCCCGCAGGGGAAGCCGGAGAACGCCTGACGGAGGGCACCGAGGTCGGGGGCCTCGGGCGAGTAGGGGCTGATCATGAGCGGGTTCCTTCCTGGAGGCTCGCGGTCGCGCCGAGGACGACGTCGCGCCACCGGGCGAGCCAGACCTCGGTCGATGCGGGCTCGGAGTACTGCTTGTCGTTGAGGTACAGGGCCGGAGCCGGGACGGTCGCACCGAGCTCGACGAGCACGGGCTTGAGGAAGACCTCGGGGGCGAGGGCGTGCGCGGGGCCGGCGCCGAGCATGAGCGGGACGGCGACGACACCGGCGAGGCCGTCCCCGGTGGCGAACTGGTCGAGGAAGAGCTTGAGGACGCCGGTGTAGGTCGCCTTGAACGTGGGCGAGGCGACGACGACGAGGTCGGACGCGGCGACGGTGCGCACCGTTTCCGACACCGCGTCGTCGCCCCAGCCGAGCAGGCCCGGGCCGAGGTCGATCACGTCGACGACGTGGTCGGGTGCCCGACCGGTGAGGCGCTCGAGCACGACCGTGGCCGCGTCGAGCGTCCGCGATGCCGGCTTGGGGTTGCCGGCGACGACGGTGGTGATCATCGATCTGCTCCTGCGGTCGGGAACGGTGTGCGACTGCAGTCCATCCGCCGTTCGTTTCGCCTCCGTGGCGCGCCCGTATCGGGTGGGTTACGCCAGGGGGCGCCGGATGCCACGGCGGGGAATGCCCTGGTCAGCGGGTGCCGCTCCGGGCGGGTCCGTCGCATTCCGCCAGCGGGGTCCGCTCGGCCGACCGCCGACTTGTGAGAGACGCGTTACCGGAAGTCGGCGCGATTGCTTCCGGGGTGTTTCGCCCGGGCGGCGCCGCCGCACGGACGCGCGGATCCGCACCGCTCCGGGGTGGGGCGGCGGGATCGCCCGCCCCGGAACGGCGCGGCGCGGCGGCTCGTCGACGCCGTGGTGCCGGTGGCCTAACACCGGCGAAACAAACGCCTAACAGGACCGTTACCGCCGGGCACCCGCTGGCGGCCCGCAGCCCGTTACATTCGCATCAGCCCCACCGGAGCGGCCCCGTCACCCCGACGCATCGCCCCCGGCGGAGCGCTCTCCCACACCCCGAAGTGACCGACGCCCCTCGTCGTCACGCCCACCCCGCGCCGCGGGGTGTTCGGCGTACCCGCAGCACCGGCAGCACCCGCACCCGTCACCCGTCCCCGCACCACGTCCTGGAGGTCCTCGACCGATGTCGTCCCCCGCACCCACCCGAACGCGGCTCGCACGTCCCGCGCTCCTGGCCGCCGCACTCAGCGGTGTGCTGTTCCTGTCCGCCTGCTCCGCCACCTCGACGGCCTCGACCGACTCGTCCGACGACTCCGCCGGGGTCGAGCACGCCACCAGCCAGATCACGGCGGCGAGCGTCGACCCGGAGTTCACCTTCGAGGGCAAGCCGTTCGACATGTCGAAGATCGCGGGCAAGACGATCTTCAACATCCCGAACTCGTCCGCCGTGCCGTTCATCGTGTCCGTCGACGAGGCCGGGCAGCAGCTCGCCGAGGAGTACGGCGCGAAGTGGATCGAGTACACGAACCAGGGCACGCCGACCGAGCAGTCCGCCGGCATCGACCAGGCGATCAGCCGGAAGGCCGACATCATCGTCCTCGCGCAGGGCGTCAACGGCGAGCTCATCGTCCCGGCGCTCAAGCGTGCGAAGGCCGCCGGCATCCCGGTGCTCATCAGCCACACGTACCAGACGGGAGAGGCGCTCCCCGACCAGCTGCAGGACCTCGTCGCCGCCCAGGTGACCGCGCCCTTCCACGAGGCCGCGAAGCTCAACGCCGACTGGGCCATCAAGGAGACGAAGGGCGCGGGTGACGTGCTCATCATCACCTCGTCCGAGGTCCCGCCGTCGGACGGCATCGTCAAGGCGATGCAGGAGGAGTTCGACGAGTACTGCTCGGGCTGCAAGGTGAAGGTGACGAACGTGCCGGTCGCCGACTGGGCGACGAAGATCTCGTCGACCGTCCAGTCCGCGATCCAGTCCGACCCGAACCTCGACTACGTCCTGCCCGTCTACGACTCGATGGCCCTCTTCGTCGAGGCCGGGGTGACGGCGGCCGGCAAGACCGGTCAGGTCTTCACGTCCTCGTACAACGGCACGCCCGCAGTGATGAAGATCCTGCAGGAGGGCAACGTCATGACGATGGACATCGGCGAGAACATGGAGTGGCTCGCCTACGCCACGCTCGACCAGGCCGGTCGCGTCCTGACCGACACCCCGATCATCGAGGACGGCGACGAGAAGACCCCGCTCAAGGTGTTCACGAAGGACAACGTCGACGAGGCGGGTACCCCGCCCGCGCCGAGCAAGGGCTACGGCGACGCGTACAAGACCGGGTACGAGGAGATCTGGGGTCCGGCGAAGTGAGCGCCACCCGGGAGGCACGGCGCAGCCCCGCAGCGTCCGCTGCGGTCGTCGAGGCCGGTGCGACCACCGCGCCGGTCCTGCGGATCAGCGGGCTCACCAAGCGGTTCGGCGGACTGACCGCGCTCGACGACGTCGAACTCGAGGTCCGTCCGGGCCAGGTGCACGCGCTGCTCGGCGAGAACGGTTCCGGCAAGTCGACCCTCATCAAGATCCTGTCCGGCACCTACGCGCCGGACCCGGGAGCGACGATCGAGGTCCGCGGCTCCCGGCTCCCGCTGCCGGTGCCTCCCGGGTACTTCCGCCGCGTCGGCATCAGCTTCGTCCACCAGGACCTGGCCCTCGTGCCGTCGCTCGGGGTGACCGAGAACCTCCGGCTCGCCACCGTCGTCGCCGGCCGTGGTCCGTTCGTCCGCTGGGGCGCCGAGCACCGGGCGGCCGCGGAGCTCTTCGCCCGCTACGGCGTGGACATCGACCCGCGGGCCCGGATCGAGGAGCTGACCGACACGCAGAAGGCGCTCGTCGCGATCCTGCGGGCCGTCGCCGAGCTGGGCGACGACCGGGCGCTCATCGTCCTCGACGAACCGACCGTGTTCCTGCCGAAGGAGGACGCGGACCTGCTCTTCCGCGTCGTCAAGGACCTCGTGTCCGACGGCCGCACGTCGGCCCTCCTCGTGTCGCACGACATGTCCGAGGTCCTCGAGCACGCCGACCGCGTGACGGTCCTCCGGGCCGGTCGGGTCCAGGCGCACCGGGACACCGCGACCACGACCGCGGACGAGCTCGTCTCGCTCATCGTCGGACGCGGGCTCGACGGCGCGGCCGCACGCAGTGCCCGCCCCGCCACCACGGGCGACGCGGTCGTGACGGTCCGGGACCTCCGGGCCGGTGTCGTCGACGGGCTCTCGTTCGACGTCGCGGACGGCGAGGTCGTCGGCATCACCGGGCTCGCCGGCTCGGGCGTCGAGGACGTGCTTCCAGGCCTGTACGGCGCCCGGGCGGCGACCGGGACCCTCACGGTCCGGGACGCCACGGTCGACCTCGGCGCCACCAGCCCGGCGACCTCGATCGCCCGCGGGGTCGTCTACGTCCCCGCCGACCGCAAGCGCGAGGGCGGTGCCCTGACCCTGTCCGTCGAGCAGAACGTGACCCTGCCCGTCCTCGGGAAGCTCCGCGGACTGCTCGGGCTCTCGCCGGCACGGGAACGGTCGCACGTCGAGGGCCTCGTCCGCGACTGGGACGTCCGTCCCGCCGACCCCTCCGCGCTCTTCGGCACGCTCTCCGGCGGCAACCAGCAGAAGGCCGTCCTCGCGAAGTGGATGCAGGACGACCCGCGGCTCGTGCTGCTCCAGGAGCCGACGCAGGGCATCGACGTCGGCGCCCGTGCGGCGATCTTCTCGATGCTCCGCCGGACCGCCGACCAGGGCGTCTCGATCGTCTGCGCCTCCACCGACTACGACCAGCTCGCCCAGATGTGCGACCGGGTCGTGGTCCTCGCCCACGGCCGCGTCCACGACGTGCTCACCGGCGACCGGATCGACCGCGACGTCATCGCGGCGGCCGTCGTCGCCAGCCTCGTCGATCCCGCTCCCTCCTCCCCCGACTCCTCCCCCGTCAAGGAGACCGCCTGATGTCCACCACCGCCGAACCCGCCCTCGAGACGTCGATCGTCCGCCCCACCCGCCCGCGCTTCTCGTGGGGGCACACCGAGCGCTACGCCCTGCTCGGCGCCTGGCTCGTCATCGTGATCGCGTTCAGCATCGCGCTCCCCGACACCTACCCGACCCTGGGGAACCTGCAGAACATCCTCGGGTCCCAGTCGGTACTGCTCATCCTGGCGCTCGGCTTCCTGTTCCCCCTGACCGCGGGTGAGTTCGACCTGTCCGGCGCCTCGACGATGTCGCTCTCCGCCATGACGATCGCCGTCCTCAACGCCAAGATGGACATCCCGCTGCTGCCGGCGATCCTGGTCGGCCTGGCGATCGGCGTGGTCGTCGGCCTGGTGAACGGCCTGCTCACGGTCGCGTTCCGGATCGACTCGTTCATCGTGACGCTCGGCACCTCGACGTTCATGATCGGGATCATCCAGTGGATGAGCGCGTCCTCGTCGGTGACCGGCATCGACCCGGCGCTCGTCCAGGCGACCGTCGGGTGGCGCGGGCTCGCCGGACTGCCCCTGGCGTTCGTCTACGGCCTGATCGCCACCGTGGTCGTCCTCATCGTCCTGAGTGCCACGCCGGTCGGTCGACGGCTGCTGTTCGTGGGCACCGGTCGCACGGTCGCCGAGCTCTCCGGCCTGAACGTCCGCCGGCTCCGCGTCGGCGCGTTCGTCGGCGCGGGCCTCACCGCCGCGGTGGCCGGGGTCGTCTACGCCGGCACGCTCGGCGGGGCGGACCCCTCGAGTGGGCAGTCGTTCCTGCTCCCCGCGTTCGCCGCCTGCTACCTCGGGGCCACCGCGATCATCCCCGGGCGATTCAACGCCATCGGCACCTTCATCGCCGTCTACTTCCTGTTCTCCGGCGTCGTCGGGCTCCAGATGCTCGGCGCCGACAACTTCGTCCAGCAGCTCTTCTACGGCGGTGCGCTCATCGTCGCCGTCGCGGTCTCCCAGACGATCCGACGGCATTCCGTCGCGAGCGCCGCCAAAGCCGCCGCCAAGCAGTCCTGACCCTCCTCCACACACAGAAAGCGAGTCCCCCATGGACATCGGAGTCTTCATCCCGATCGGCAGCAACGGCTGGCTCATCTCCACCACCTCGCCGCAGTACAAGCCCTCGTTCGACCTCAACCTCGAGATCGTGCAGAAGGCCGAGTCGTACGGCTTCGACTTCGCCCTGTCGATGATCAAGCTGCGCGGCTTCGGCGGCCCGAGCGGGTTCTGGGACGAGAACCTCGAGTCCTTCACCCTGATGGCCGGCCTCGCTGCCCGGACGGAGCGCATCCGCCTGTTCGCCACCACGGCCGTCCTCACGATCCCGCCGGCGATCGCCGCACGCATGGCCGCCACGATCGACTCGATCTCGCACGGGCGCTTCGGGCTGAACCTCGTCGCCGGGTGGCAGAAGGCGGAGTACGACCAGATGGGGCTCTGGCCGGGCGACGAGGTGCACTTCAAGCGTCGGTACGCCTACCAGACCGAGTACATGCAGGTCATGAAGGAGCTGTGGGAGGACGGCGTCAGCAACTTCCAGGGCGAGTACTTCCAGATGGACGACTGCCGGATGCTGCCGAAGCCGACGTCGCACATCCCGATCGTCTCGGCCGGGCAGTCCTCGCAGGGCATGGCGTTCGCGGCGGAGTACTCCGACTACAACTTCTCGATGGGCGTCGGCGTGAACACCCCGACCGCGTACGCCGAGCAGAACGAGGCGCTCCTCGCCGCGCGGGAGAAGACCGGGCGCGACGTCGGCTCGTACGTGCTGTTCATGGTCATCGCCGACGAGACCGACGAGGCCGCGCAGGAGAAGTGGCAGCGCTACAGCGACGGCGTGGACGTCGAGGCCATCGCCTGGATGACCGGGCAGGCGCTCACCGACACGAACGGTGAGGACGGCAACACGGCGAAGCGGATCTCGCTGCCGGAGGGTGCCGTGAACATGAACATGGGCACGCTCGTCGGCTCCTACGAGCACGTCGCGGCGATGCTCGACGAGGCCGCCGACGTCGCGGGCACGAAGGGCATCATGCTCGTGTTCGACGACTTCCTGCAGGGCATGGACGACTTCGGCACCCGCATCCAGCCGCTCATGCGCACCCGCGAGGGCGTCGTGTCGTCGGCGCCCGCCGTCACCCCGAGCGCGGTCACCGCATGACGGCCGGCAGCACGGCGCCGACCCTCGAGGTCGCGGTCGTCCAGGCCGGGCAGATCCCCGCCGACGGCGACGCCGCGCTCGACGGCCTCATCGCGCTGTTCGAGCAGGCCGCCGAGGGCGCCGACCTCGTCGTCTTCCCCGAGCTCACCACGACGCCGTACTTCTGCGGCGTCCGGAACGACAGCCGCAAGGCCTGGGCGCAGCCCGTGCCCGGTCCGGCGACGGCCCGGTTCGCCGAGGCCGCGCGCCGACTCGGCACGGCGGTCGTCTTCGGCCTCTACGAGGACGCCGGCGACGCGCAGTACAACAGCGCGGTGCTCATCGACGCCGACGGCACCCTCGTCCACGGCACCGACGTGCACGGCGACCGCGTGCCGGCGTACCGGAAGACGTCGATCCCGACGAACGCGATCTCCGACGTCGACGAGAAGCACTACTTCGCGCCGGGGTCGGGGCCGGTCGTGTTCGACGCGCTCGGCACCCGCTTCGGCATGCTCATCTGCTACGACCGGAGCTTCCCCGAGTACTGGCTCGCATCGCGTGCGGCCGGCGCCGAGGTGATGCTCGTGCTCGTCTCCTCGATGGGGTTCCGCGAGACGCTCTTCACGCAGGAGCTGCAGGTCCGCGCCCTCGAGACGCAGACCTGGGTCGTCGCCCCGAACCGCGGCGGCGAGGAGACCGTGGACGGCAAGACCGTGAGCTACTTCGGCCGCTCGTCGGTCGTGTCGCCCCGCGGCGAGCTCGTGGTCTCCGCCCCGGCGCACGAGGCCGGCCCGATCGTCCGGGCGACGCTCGACGTCGCCGAGGTGGCCGCGGCACGCGACGACTTCCCACTCGGCCGGGACCGGCAGCCCGGGGTGTTCCGGTACCTCGCGGACGCCCACGCCGCGGCGGTGCCGGCGTGACGGACGTGTTCGCGGTCGTGCGCGGGACGATCGCGCCCCAGCTGGAGCAGGCGCTGCACGACAGCCGTGCGAACCCCCTCCCGGCCGCCCCGTCGTCCCTGCCGGCGGAGCCGAGCCACAGCCACGCACTGTTCGCCCGGCTCCTCGCGGCGGCGGTCGACGCGGCACCGACGCCGGCAGCACCGGTCGCCCCCGGTCCGGCGTCCACGGTGTCCACGGCTGCGACGGCGTCCGACCCCGCAGCGGCGAGCGTCACCGAGCTCCTCGCGGCCTACCGCGACGGTTCCACCACCCCCACCGCCGTCGTCGGAGCCCTCGCCCCGCACTGGACGAGCGACGACGTGTGGTCCGACGCCGTCCTCCGCCTGGTCGACGGTGCCGAGCAGGCAGCGGCCGAGTCGACCCGGCGCTGGGCCGCGGGCGAGGCCCGTGCGCTCGAGGGCGTGCCGTTCGCAGTGAAGGACATCATCGACGTCGCCAGCACGGTCGTCACGAGCGGCTCGCTGCAGACCGGCGACCGCGTGGCCCCCGCCGACGCCACCGTGGTCGCCCGGCTCCGTGCGGCCGGGGCGATCCCGGTGTTCACGGCCGCGACGACCGAGTTCGCCTGCGGCGGCCCGCACAACGCCCGGTACGGCGCCGTGCGGAACCCGTGGGACCCCGAGCGCTGGACGGGCGGGTCGTCGACCGGCTCCGGTTCCGCCCTCGCCGCACGCATCGTCCCGCTCG
Source organism: Curtobacterium sp. MCBA15_016 (assembly GCF_001865105.1). Taxonomy (NCBI): domain Bacteria; kingdom Bacillati; phylum Actinomycetota; class Actinomycetes; order Micrococcales; family Microbacteriaceae; genus Curtobacterium; species Curtobacterium sp. MCBA15_016. The sequence goes on along the minus strand of NZ_MJGR01000024.1, from coordinate 104,013 downwards.
CGCTCGGGTCGGACACCGGCGGATCGATCCGGGTGCCGTCGGCGCTGTGCGGGACGACCGGCATCAAGCCGACGTACGGCCTCGTCCCGCGCACGGGCGTCGCGAGCCTGTCGTGGACGCTCGACCACGTCGGACCGATGGCCCGCACCGCCGAGGACCTCGCGCTCGTGCTCGCCGTGATCGCCGGTGGCGACGGGCAGGACCCCACGACGCACACCGCGGTCCCGCTCGTCGAGGCGGCACCGGGACGGATCGCGGGGATGCGCATCGGCGTGCCCCGGGTCTGGTTCACCGAGCGGGTGGACCGTGCGGTGCTCGACGCGCACGCGGCCGCGGTCGACCGGTTCGCGGCACTCGGGGCCGAGATCGTGCCGATCGAGTTCGACGACCTCGAGGCGATCGACGCCGAGTGCTGGACCGTCTTCTACGGCGAACTGGCGGCCAACCAGGAGGCCAACGCCGCCACCGCCGACCTGTTCGACGCCGGCACCCGGGCGCGGTTCGACGTCGCGTTCACGCCGACTGCCGCGGACTACCTCCGGTCCCTCCGACGCCGTCCGCTCGTGCAGGCCGCGATGGTCGCACGGATGGACGAGGCCGGGGTCGACGTCGTCCTCACGCCGGGGATCGGTGCCACGGCGCCCCGACTCGACGACCTCACCATGACGGTCGACGGCGTGCCGTACAACCTGCACGACGTGATCCCCCGGAACACCCGGGTCTTCGACTACGTCGGCTTCCCGGCGCTCATGATGCCCGCCGGGACCGCGCCGGACGGTCTGCCGGTCGGCGTGCAGCTCGTCGCACGCCCGTGGGACGACCGACTCGTCCTGTCCGCCGCCGCCGCGTTCCAGGAGGTCACCGACCACCACCACCGGGTGCCGCCGGCATCCGCCACGAGAGGGTCGACCGATCAGTAACCGCACCACGGACGAGGACGGCGCCCGCCGACGCGCGTGGCAGGTGCTCTGCGCGTCGAGCCTGAGCGTCGTCCTCGTCTTCATCTCCTCGAGCGCCCTGCTCGTCGCGCTCCCCGACGTCAGCCGTGACCTCGACGCCTCCGCCCTGCAGTCCAGCTGGGTCCTGCTCAGCTACATGCTCACCACGACGACGCTCATCCTCGTCTTCGGGCGGATCGCGGACCTCGTCGGGCGTCGCCGTCTGTACATCGCCGGCATCCTCGTCTTCCTCCTCGCCTCACTCGCGTGCGGTGCAGCACCGGACGCCGCCGTCCTGCTCGCCGCCCGACTCGTGCAGGGCGTGGGTGCGGCGGCCATCGTCACGAACACCACGGCGCTCCTCACCGACGTGTTCCCGGAGTCGATCCTGTCGCTCGGCCTCGGGCTGAACGCCACCGTCGCCGCCGTCGGACAGGTCATCGGTCCGGTCGTCGGCGGCCTCGTCGCGGAGTCGTTCGGCTGGCGGTGGATCTTCCTCGCCGGGGTCCCGATCTCGCTCGCGGGGCTCGTCTGGTCGCTGCGACTCATCCCCCGCACCGCCCGGCCACGCTCCGGCGAACGCCTCGACGTCCCGGGCTCGGTGCTCTCCGTGGCCGCGGTCGGGCTGCTGGTCGGTGCCGTGTCGGTCGGCGGTTCCGCGGGCTGGGCCGCTGTCCCGGTCGTCGCGATGGCCTCCGGCGCGGTGCTGCTCGGAGCGGTGTTCGTGTGGACCCAGCGCCGGGTCCCGCACCCGCTCGTCGACCCGGCGATCTTCCGCGACCGGGCGACCATCACGCTCTTCTCGGCCGCCGGCCTCTGCGCGCTGTCGAGCTACGCCCTCGTGCTCCTGGCGTCCCTGTCGTTCCAGGCCGTCTCGGGCAAGGACGCCGTCGAGGCCGCGCTCTGGGTGCTCCCCACCCCGATCGGCACGACCGTGGCCGCGGCGAGCGCCGGGGTCCTCGCCCGCCGGGTGCCCGCGCGCACGCTCTCCACCATCGGCATGCTGCTCATCGCGGTCGGGGCAGCGGTCCTCGCGGGGTCGCTCGCCGACGACGGTGCCTACGCCGTGACGGCCGTCGGACTCGGTGCCGTCGGGGTCGGCACCGGGGTGTTCATGACGCCGAGCACCTCGGCCCTGATGACCCGCGTCCCGGAGCACCGCCGGGGCATCGCGAACGCCATCCGGTCGGCGCTGCAGAACGCGGGCTTCCTGTTCTCCACGGCGCTCGGTCTGGCGATCGCCACGAGTGGGCTCTCCGCCGCGCAGCAGGCCGCGGCGTACGACGGCAGCCTGCTCGGCCTGCCGGCGACCGACGTCCAGGCCTTCGTCGACGGCGTGCGCACCGCCGCGCTCACGTTCGCCGGGTGCGCGGTCGTCGGCGCGCTCATCGTCGCGTTCGGCCCGTTCGGTCCCCCGGACCGCCAGGCCCCGCTCCGACCGGACACGTCCGGCCCGGTGCCCGAGCCGGGGACGAGCGCATGACCGCCACGACGGGCACGGACCGCACGCACGGGCCGACCGCCGGCCGACGTGCCGGGGTCGCGCCGCGCCTCCAGGCCCCCACCAACCAGCCCCACGACGGAAGCAGGACCGCATGACCGACGACCACGACGACTACGTCTCGGCCGGCTACACCGGTGCGCTCGAACCGGGCCGACGGGCGGCGCTCGTCGTCGTCGACCCGGTGAACGCCTACGTCGACCCGGCGTGCGGGCTGTACGCCGGCGTCGAGGAACCCGTCGAGCGCATGCGCGAGCTCACGGCCGCGGCCCGGGCGGCCGGTGTGCACGTCGCCGTCACGACCATGGCGCTGTCGGCCGACGGCTCCAACGCGGGGGTGTTCTTCCGGAAGGTGCCGGCCCTCGCGGCGTACCTCCCCGGCACGTCCACCGGCGCGTTCATCGAGGGGCTCGCGCCGGTCGACGGGGACACCCTCGTGCCGAAGCAGTACCCGAGCGCGTTCTTCGGGACCTCGCTGGCCGCCGACCTCGTCGCACGAGGGGTCGACACGCTCTTCATCGCCGGACTCTCGACGAGCGGGTGCATCCGGGCCACCGCGACGGACGCCATGCAGCACGGCTTCGTGCCGATCGTCGTGCGCGAGGCCGTCGGCGACCGACTGCCGAGCGTGCACGAGGCGAACCTGTTCGACATCCAGGCGAAGATCGGCGAGGTGTGGGGCATCGACCGGGTGCTCGCGCTCTGGAGCGCCGCGTGAGCACCGAGGCCCCGGTCCGCGGACGGCCCCGGAACGCCGCGGTCGACGAGGCCGTGTACACGGCGTGCATCGCGATCCTCGCCGAGGGCGACCCCCGGGCGTTCACCATCCGGGCGGTCGCCGACGCCGCCGGGGTGGGGGCGGCGACGATCTACCGGCGCTGGTCCAGCCGCGACGTGCTCCTCACCGAGACCGTCATCCGCCTGATGGAGGAGTCGATCCCGACGATCCTCGACGCCCCGATCGACGAGGGCGTCCTCGGGCTCACCCGCGGCTGGGTGCACGCGCTCGTCGCGACCCCGGTCGGCCGGGCGCTGCCGCTCATCGTGGAGCTCGCCTCGCACGAGCCCCGGGTGGCCGAGGCGGTCGCCGCGTGGCACCTCGACCGACGGGTCCGGGTGAACGCGATGCTCCAGCGGGCGATGGACGCCGGCGACCTGCGGCCCGACGTCGACCTCGGGATCGCCGTCGACCTGCTCGGCGGTCCGACCTTCTACCGCCGGGTGTTCGTGTCCATCGACATCCAGGCACCCGACTACCCGGTGCGCCTCGCCCGGGAGTTCCTCCGGTGGGCCGGGTGGACCGGCGACACCACGACCGTGGGGGTGGTCTCGTGACCGACGTCGCACCGGACGACCGACTGGACGGCACGGCGGGACGTCGTCCGGTCCCGCCGTGGACGGACATGGCCATCGGCGACGTCACGCCCGGGCACTGGATCGGCTTCAACCGACGCTCGGACGCCGCCCGGCAGGTGTCCGACCTCATCCGCGCGGACATCGTCGCCGGTCGGTTCACCGGACCGCTGCCGTACGAGTGGGAGCTCCTCGACCTGTACGGCACGACGCGGAACGTCCTGCGCGCGGCGCTGACGCTCCTCAAGGAACAGCGCCTGCTCACCCGGGCACCGCGGTCGGGCACGTTCGGCGTGCGTCCGGTGGCCTCGGTGAGCCTCGCCCGGACCACCGAGGAGGTCACGATCTACGGCGAGAACACCGGCGGCAGCGTGTTCGACTCCCCGCGGCTGAGCATCGTGCACCTGTGCGTCCAGCTCGTGCCCGCGCCCGAGACCGTCCGCCGGAACCTGGAGATGGACGGCAGCGCCGCGTACTTCGTCGAGAGCCTCATCTCGTTCGACGGGGAGCCGAGCCGGGTGCGGACGAGCTGGGTGCCGCAGCAGCGGTTCCCGGACCTCGTGTCGGAGCCGCTCACCGAGTACGTGCCGGACGTGCTCGTGCGGCGGGTCGGGCAGCGGCCGGTCGCTCGTCGACTGCTGCTCAGCACGGTGAACGCCGATCAGTGGAGCGCGGACCTGCTCGACATCGATCCGGGTCAGGCGATCTTCCACATCGAGCGGCTGATGTGCCTGGCCGACGGGACCCCGGTGGAGTACGGGTTCTCGCGGTACCGGGGCGACCGGGCGGTGATCGACTCCCGCATCGTGTGAGCCCCGACGCCGTCAGAGGAGCCCGAACACCGCCTGCGCGCCGAGGCTCGTCCCCGCCACGAGCACCCACAGCGCGATCCCGAGCAGCATCGGCCGGAACCCCGCCCGCCGGAGTGCGCCGAAGTCCGTCGAGACCCCGATCGCGGCGAGCGCCACCGTGATGAGGAACGTCGCGGCGGTGGAGAACCCCGGGGCCGCTGCGGCCGGCAGGACCCCGAGGGTGCGGAGGAGCACGACCATGAGGAACCCGATCAGGAACCACGGGACCAACCGGAACACGCGGACGCCCCCGGCGCGACCGGACCCGTCGTCGGTGGTGGGCTGCGCGCGGGACGTGCGCCGTGCCTCCAGACCGGCCAGCCCCACGACGATCGGGATGATCATGAGCGTCCGGACCAGCTTCACGACCACCGCCGTGTCGGTCGCCTGGCGACCGTAGACGGTTGCCGTGGCGACCACCGACGAGGTGTCGTTCACCGCGGTGCCGGCGAAGACGCCGAACGCGTGCTGCGAGAGCCCCAGTGCGTGGCCGACCAGGGGGAAGACGAAGACGGCGGCGATGTTGCACAGGAAGATCGTCGACATCGCGTAGGCGACGTCGGCGCTGACCGCGCCGATCACGGGCGTGACGGCCGCGATCGCCGAGGCACCGCAGATCCCCGTCCCGACGCCGATGAGGGTGCGGAGGGCACTCGAGACCCGGAGCAGCCGACCGATCCCCCACGCTGCGACGAGGCACACGACGAGGGTCGTCAGCATCACGGGCAGCGTCTCGCCGCCGATGCGGAGCACCTCGGCGATCGAGAGCTGGGCGCCGAGCAGGACGACGGCGAACTGCAGGACCCGGCTCGAGGCGAACTTCACGCCGGGCTGCAGCAGGCCGAGATCGCCGCCCGAGCCCGCACCGGTGCCCTCGCGGTGTCGTCGTCGGCGGACGAGCCACCCGACCAGGGCGCCGAGCACGACCGCGGGGACCGGGCCACCGACGACCGGGACCTCGCGGCCGACGACGGTGGCGGCGAGCCCGATCACGAGGGCGAGCGCGACACCCGGCCAGGCGGTGCGGAGGAACGGCATGGCGTCCAGCATGGCAGGACACCCGGCGGCCGGCAGCCGGTGTCGCGCCTCAGCCGGCCGGCGGCACCTGCCCCGTCATCACCACGCGCCCGGCAGCGTCGTCCCACCGGAACGTCGCGTCCGTCCGACCGCTCGCGTCCGCCGTCGACTCGTCCGGCTTCGCGTAGCGGTAGGCCACCGCGATCGTCGACGGGTCGGTCCGGCTGATGTCCGGGACGAAGCCGTACTGCTCCTTCGTGGCCGTGCCGAGGTACCGGCCGTCGTGGAAGAGCAGGATCGCGACGGGCGAGCTGCCGGTCGCGAGGTCCAGGCTCACCGTGACCCAGGACAGCGGGGCGCACGCCTCGTACCCGGACGTGTCGGCCCGTGCGGCGTCCCACTTCGCGTCCTCGAGCCCGGCCGGCAGCGGCAGGTCGGCGATCGGCTGGGCGGCGGCATCGGCACCGCTCGACGGGCCGCACGTCGGCGTGGGGGTCGGAGTCGACGTCGGGGTCGGGCTCTCGGCGACCGCAGTCGGCGTGGCGGTCACGGTGCGGGTGGCGGTAGCGGTGGGGCTGGCGGTCGTCCCGCCGCTGCACCCGGTCAGGGCAACGGCCAGGACGGCGGCGAACAGGATCCCCCCGGTGGTGTTCACGGTGCGCATCCGGACAGGTTCCTCCTCGCCCTGCACAGAGTTCTCGGCGTATTCTTGGTTTCGGAAGCAACGACGATTCCGGCCATGCCTCGTCGTGTCGCGTTCCCCGACCTCGACGGGCCCCGACCCGACCAAGAGCCCTCGTGTCTGAACACCTCATCGAGTACGTCGCCCGTGACCGAACGGGCATCACCGCCGTCGTGACGACCACCAGCGTCATCGACGTCGACACCGTGATCAAGCACATCCACGCCGGTCACGCCGGGTACTACGTCGCGGCCGACTCGTGGAAGCGCACGCCGGTGCGGAGCCTGTCGTTCCTCGGCGGCGCGTACCTGTTCGCGAACTGGGACGGCTCGAAGCGGAACATGCTGCACGATCTCGCGCTCCGCGCTCCGACCCGCTCCATCGAGACGAAGCCGGTGGCGCGGCGTCCGCGGTTCTCGCGGGTGCTCGACGCGATCCTCGGCCGGCGGCGGTCCCACCGGCACTGACCGCACCGACTGACGGACGGGAGGCACGGTGCGGGCCCGCCCCGCGCCTCCCGTCCGCCGCCGGTGCGGGAGATCAGTCGTCGTCGCGGCGACGCGACCGCGTCCGCCGGAACCGCTTGCCGGTCTCCTCGTCGACCGCGATGCTGCCCGTCGGCAGGTTCGAGAAGTCGGGCGCGATGACGGTCGGCTCCGGGACGCCACCCGGGCCGTCGAGGACGAGGATGTTGCTCGTACTCGTGAGCGTCCGCCCCCGGAAGAAGTCCGGGGACCGCACCCACCAGACGACCATCAGCACGACACCGATGAGGATCGCGCCGACACCCACCACGGCGACCGCTCCGATGCCGAGGATCGTGACGTCCTTCCCGTCGTCGCCCTGCAGCCAGTCGGGCTGGGCGAACTGCACGAGTCCGTAGACGAACGTCACCGCGAGCGTCAGGCCGCCGAGCAACGGGACGAGCCCCCGCATGACGAAGTTCCGCACGGTGCTGAAGAGCGTCCGTCGGTAGACCCAGACGCACGCGAAGCCGGTCAGCCCGTAGTAGAAAGCGATCATCAGGCCGACGGAACCGATCAGGGCGGTGAGCAGGTTCGTCGAGATGACGGTGAACAGCACGTAGAAGCCGATCGACGCGATGCCCATCCCGATGGTCGACCAGGTCGGCGTGAGGAAGCGCCGGTGGATCCGGGCGAAGTGCGACGGCAGGGCCTTGTAGACCGCCATCGAGAGCGATGTCCGTGCGGTCGGCATGATCGTGGTCTGCGTCGAGGCGGACGCCGAGGTGAGGATCGAGAACGACAGCAGGGCCATCGCCGCGTGCCCGAGGAACGAGTTGCCGAAGAGCGCCGGGCCGATCGCCGAGAACACGTCGTCCGCGTTGCCCTGCGCCCCGAGGCCGATGCCCTTCGTCCCGACGCCGGCGAACGCGATCGCCGCGATCGACACGAGGGCGTAGATGACGAGGAGCAGGACCGTGCTGATGACGGCTGCGCGACCGGGGGTCTTCTCGGGGTCCTTCGTCTCCTCGTTGAGCGAGACGGCGGTGTCCCAGCCCCAGTAGATGAAGATCGCCGTCAGCATGGCGGGGGCGATGACCGAGCCGAAGTCCATGCCGCTCGGCCACAGCCACGACAGCGACGGTGTGATCGAGCCCTCGACGCCGTTGCCGGTGCCGACCCGCACGAGCGCGACGGCAGCGAACATCACGAGCACGAGCACCTCGATGCCGAGCAGGACGTACTGCAGCCGGGCCGACACCTCGACGCCGACGTAGCAGATGAAGGTCATCACGGCGATCCAGGCCACACCGGCGACGGTTGACCAGAGCGTGCTGTTCCCGAGGGCGCTGATCGCCGGGTCGTTCGTGAGGACGCCGACGAAGGAGTACCCGTACGAGCCGGCGATCTGGGCGAGGTTCGCCATCACGATGACGTCCGCGGCGATGATCCCCCACCCGCCGAGCCACCCCGTCACGGAACCGAATGCCCGGGTCGCCCAGGTGAACGTCGTGCCGCAGTCGGGGTCCTCGCGGTTGAGCTCCTGGTAGGCCACCGCGATCATCCACATCGGGATGAACGCGAGCAGCATGATCGCCGGGGCCTTCACCCCGGCGAGGAGCGCTCCCCCACTGGCCACGACCAACCCGAGGCTCGCGGCCAGGCTGTAGGCGGGCGCGGTGGACGAGATGCCCATGACGACGCTGCCGACCAGGCCGATGGCCCCCGGTCGCAGTCCCTTCTCCGTGCCGACGGTCTCGGTCGACACCGTCACGACCCGTTCGTCTCGCATGACCACCACGCTCTCTCGATGGCGAGCGACGGAAACCGTCGCCGTCGCTCCACGACTCTGTGGATACGAGCACTGAAACTAGACCCCAGCAACGATTTCCGCACCTGGCTGTGTCAATCTTGATCCAGTCCCGAGAGGAGCACCAGCATGGAGGACGCCGACGTCGTCGTGATCGGTGCGGGCGTGGCGGGGCTCGTAGCCGCACGGGTGCTCGCCGGGGCCGGGCGCCGGGTCGTCGTGCTCGAGGCCCGGGACCGGATCGGCGGTCGGGTCCACACCGACCGGACCGACGGGCACGTGACGGACCTCGGCGCCTCGTGGATCCACGGCGTCGAGGACAACCCCGTGGCCGACGCCGTCGCCGCGTTCGGCATCCGCACGGTCGAGTTCACCGTCGGCGGGTACCAGGTCGACAGCCGGCCGATCGCGTACCACGGGCCCGACGGTCGTCGGCTCGACGCCGGTGCAGCCGCCCGGTTCGCCGACGACGTGCGAACGGTCGACCGCGCCCTGGCCGACGAGGTCGAGCGATCGGCGCCGCTCGACAGCTACCGCGACGTGGTCGCCCGGGCCGTCGCGGCGCAGGGCTGGGACGCCGAGCGGGCGGAACGGGTCAGCGAGCACCTCGAGCACCGGAGCGAGGAGCAGTACGGGGTCCCGAGCGACGAGCTCGCCGCGCACGGGCTCGACGACGACACGATCGCGGGCGACGAGGTGGTGTTCCCGGACGGCTACGACGCCCTGCCCGCACACCTCGCCGTGGGGCTCGACGTCCGGCTCGGGCATGCCGTCGAGCGCATCGACCACGGGGACGGCGGGGTGGTGGTCACGAGCAGCCGCGGCCCGTTCCACGCCGAGGCCGTCGTCGTCACGGTGCCCGTCGGGGTGCTGCAGGCCGGTGACCTCGTGATCGAGCCACCGCTGCCCGCACGGCACCGGCAGGCACTCGGACGGCTGCGGATGAACGCCTTCGAGAAGGTCGTCCTGCGGTTCCCGGAGCGGTTCTGGGACGCCGACGTCTACGCGGTCCGACAGCTCGGTCCGGCCGGACGGCGGTGGCACTCCTGGTACGACCTGACGCGGCTCGACGGGGTACCGACGCTGCTCACCTTCGCGGCCGGTCCGGCAGCGCAGGCGATCCGGGGCTGGAGCGAGGAGCGGGTCGCGGACTCGGTGCTCGAGCAGCTCCGGCGACTGTACGGCGACGCCGTGGGGACGCCGACGTCGGTGCTCGTGACGGCGTGGCAGGACGACCCGTTCGCCCGGGGCTCGTACGCGCACATGCTCCCGGGGTCGACGACGAGCGACCACGACGACCTCGCGGTGCCGATCGCGGGACGCGTGCACCTGGCGGGCGAGGCGACGTGGACCGACGACCCGGCGACGGTGGCCGGCGCGCTGTACTCGGGGCACCGTGCGGCGGTCGCGGTGCTCGGCCACGACGTTCCGATCGACCGGGTCTGGACGGGTACACCCGCCGGGTGACCTGTGCGAGGATCGTCGAGCACGCCGGCACGAGGGGTCCGGCACGAGGGGGAGAGCATGCTCGCGAGCGATGTGGCGAACGCGAAGTTCGCACCGACGAAGTGGCGCGAAGGGTACGACCAGCGCGAGGTCGACGACTTCCTCGACCGCGTGGTGGTCGCGCTGCGGCAGCACACCACCCGCCGCTGACCGGCCCCGTCAGACGCTGACCGGCCCGGTCAGGCGCTGACCGCGCCCGCGGCCTCCCCGATCCGCAGCCCGGTCGCCACGAGCCGCGCGACCGCCGGCGTCTCCCGCCCGACCGGCCACCCGAGCACCGTCGTCGCGAGGGGCGCGTCGAGCACCGGCACCGCGACGTGCTCGGGCCACTGCCAGGCCCGGCTCGAGCGCGGGATCACGAGCAGCGTCCGACCGAGCGCCACGAGCTGCGCCAGCTGCGACTGCGAGTGCACCTCCGGCCCCGGTCCCGGCGGGTAGGTCCAGTCGGCGAGGGGCCACCGCGCCATCGGCAGGTCGGGGACCGACGACACCTCGGCGATCGTGAGGGACCGGCGGTCGGCGAGCGGGTGGGACGCGGGGACGATCGCGACCTGCGGCTCGGAGTACAGGTCGACCGACTCGATCCCGGCGAAGTCGTCGAACGGCCGGTGCATGACCGCGACGTCCGCCGTGCCGTCGAGGAGGAGTCCCGCCTGCTCACCGATCTCGCAGAGCACCACGTCGACCGGCACGTCCTCGGGGGCCGCGTCGAGCAGTGCCTGCAGGAACTCGTGCGACGACCCGGCCTTCGTCGCGAGGACGAGCCGCTGCTCCGGTGCCCCCGCGTGTCGGGTCCGCCGGACGGCCGCGCGCACGGCGTCGAGGGCGGCCGGGGCTTCGCGGAGGAGCACCGACCCCGCGTCGGTCAGGGTCACGCCGCGACGGTCGCGGTCGAAGAGCCGGACGCCGATCCGCTCCTCGAGCTGCCGGATCGCCCGCGACAACGGCGGCTGCGCCATCCCGAGCCGGAGCGCCGCGCGGCCGAAGTGCAGTTCCTCGGCGACGGCGACGAAGTACCGGAGCTCGCGCGTCTCGACATCGTCCACGACCGGCAGCCTACGCCGACCGATACCCGGCGAGTATCACCACCCACCCGATCGGTGTTGGACGCGGGAACCACCCCGGACCGACGATCGAGCACATGGAGAACGACAAGACGACCGCGCTGGTGACCGGCGCGAACAAGGGCATCGGGTACGCGATCGCCGAGCAGCTGGGTGCGACGGGGATGCGCGTGCTCGTCGGCGCACGGAGCGACACCGGTCGCGAGGAAGCAGTGGAACGACTGCGGGCGAGCGGGGTCGACGCCCACGGGGTCCGGCTCGACGTGACGAGCGACGAGAGCGTGGCGGACGCCGCAGCAGAGGTCGAGGAGCGCTTCGGCCGACTCGACGTCCTCGTGAACAACGCCGGGATCTCGGGACCGTTCGACCCGGTGACGTGGACGCAGGACCCGACGACGCTCGACCTCGACGTCGTCCGGCAGGTCGTCGACGTCAACGTCTACGGCGTCGTCCGCGTGACGAACGCGATGCTGCCGCTGCTGCGCCGCTCCCCCGCACCGCGCATCGTGAACGCGTCGAGCAGCATGGGCTCCCTCGGCCGCCAGCCGGGTCCGGTCATGGCTGCGTACGCTCCGTCGAAGACGTTCCTCAACGGGATCACGACCCAGTACGCGAGGGCGTTCGCGGACACCCCGGTCATCGTCAACGCTGCATGCCCGGGGCTCGTCGCGACGGACTTCAACGGCTTCAGCGGCGACCGCACGGCCGCGCAGGGCGCGGCGACCGCGGTGCGGCTCGCGACGCTGCCGGACGACGGCCCGCGCGGTGGCTTCTTCGAGGACGCGGGCGTCGTTCCCTGGTGACCACGGACACGACGGGAGGCCCTGCTCACGTTCCGCACGAGGCGGACGTGAGCAGGGCCTCCTGTCTGGTGCCCCGGTTGTCAGACCGCAGCCGGCGCCGTCTCCAGCGTGGCAGCGAACGGGTCGAAGTCCTCCGGCAGGGACGCGATCGCCCCGACGGTGGACTCGACCTCGACGAACGACCGCCGCTCGATGGACTCCTCCACCGAGACCATCGCGTCGAGCACGTGGTACCCGACGGCACCGGTCGCGATGTGCGAACCGCCGCCGCGGATGGCCCGCGCCATGTCGAGCACGCCGACGCCCCGGCCGACCGTCGGCTCCTCGTCGAGGAGCGTCTCCCACTCCTGTTCGAACGGCCACGAGGCGCCGACGGGGATCGGTCGGGCGATCCGGATCGGGTGGCCGCCGCCGAAGGTGTTCGGGTCGGGCAGGACGATCGTGCCCTCGGTGCCGTTGACCTCGAAGACGCCGTGCCGGAAGAGCGGGGTGTCGAACGACAGCAGCGACTGCGCGTTGCCGCCCTGCTCGAACGACGACAGGACGGACACGTGGGTGGGCACCTCGACGGGGAACGACTGGCCCGCGTTCGGCCCGACGACGAGTTCCCGGGTCTCGCGGGACCGCGACCCGGTCGCGACGACGGAGTCGATCGGCCCGAGCAGGTGCACGAGCGCCGTGAAGTAGTACGGGCCGATGTCGAACAGCGGGCCGGCGCCCTTGGCGTAGAGGAACGACGCGTTCGGGTGGAACACGTCCGGCCCCTGCCACTGCATGCTCGTGACCGCGGTGAGCGGCGTGCCGATCGCGCCGGCCTCGATCGCCCGCTTGGCGGTCTGCCACCCCGGGCCGAGCACGGTGTCGGGCGCGATGCCGAGCTTGAGCCCGAGCTCGTCGGCGAGGGCGACCAGGCCGGCCGCGGACTCGCGGTCGACCCCGATCGGCTTCTCGCTCCACACGTGCTTGCCCGCGCGGAGGGCGTCCGTGGACACCGCCACGTGCGTGGCCGGCAGCGTCAGGTTGATGACGATCTCGACGTCGGGGTCGGCGAGGACCGACGCGCCGTCACCGGAGGCCGCGACGCCCCACTTCGCCGCGGACGCCGCCGCCCGCTCCGTGTCGATGTCGCCGATCCGGACGACCTCGACGTCGGGGAAGGTCGTGAGGTTCGCCAGGTACTGCTCGCTGATCATGCCGGCGCCGATGAAGCCGATGCCGACCTTGCCCGTGCGGGTCATGCGGACACCGCCGATCCGCTCGGCGCGAGCTGCGCGGCGAGCCACTCGTACGACTGGGCGACCCCGTCGAAGACGTCCCCCGCGAAGCCGTCGAACTCGATCACGGCGTACTCGAGAGCCGTCGCGGCACGCAGCGCATCGGCGAGCCGGACGTCGCCCTGGCCGGCCGGGGTCTGGTCGGTGGGGATCGTCGCGGTGGAGATGTCGTCGCGCATCGGGCCGTCCTTGACGTGCACGGCGACGATGCGGTCACCGAGCTCCTCGATGAACGGCACGAGGTCGATGCCCGCGGCGGAGGCCCAGTACAGGTCGAGCTCGAGCACCACGCCCGGGTCGAGCAGCGAGGCGAGCACCTGCAGTGCGGGCTGGCCGTCGATCTGCGGTCGGAGCTCGTGGTCGTGGTTGTGGTAGCCGACACGGAGGCCGTGCTCGGCCGCCTCGGCAGCGGCGGCGTTGAGTCGGGCCGCGACCCGCTCGACGCCCTCGCGGGTGGTCCAGTGGTCGGGGCCGACGAACGGGTCGATGACGATCTCGAGGCCGAGCTCCTTCGCTGCGGCGAACGTGTCGGCGTGGGACGGAGCGGTCATCACGGTGCCGTCGGGCAGCGGGATGGTCTCCTCGACGAGGAAGGCGTGGCCGGTCTTCGCGGTGATGCCGTGGGCGTCGAACGCTTCCTTGAGCTGCGCTGCTCGGTCGACGAACGCGAACGCCTCGACGGTGTCGAAGCCGATGTCGGCGAGGCGGCGGACGCCGCCGTCGAGGTCGGGCTCCAGCGCGGCGTTCACCGTGTAGAGCTGCAGGGAGATGGCGGGTGCCATGGCTGGTCCTTTCAGGGAGGCTTGCGGTGTGTGCGGTGACCGCCTGGAGGCGCGACTCGCCTTCGTGAGTCGGGTCGCGCCTCCAGGACCGTGCGCTGGTGCGCCGTCTACCGGACCGACTTGATGGGGAAGATCACGAGTGCGCCGAGGATCACCGCGACACCCGCGCCCCAGAGCATGAGCGTGTAGTTCTGACCGCCCCCGACGCCGAGGAGGAAGAGGCCGACGGCCGGGGCGAGCGACTGCGGCAGCGCGTTCGCGATGTTGATCACGCCGAGGTCCTTGCCGGGGCGCTCCGGGTCGGGCAGCACGTCGACGATGAGGGCGGTGTCGATGGCGGAGTAGATGCCGAAGGCGAAGCCCATCACGATCTCGGCGAAGTAGAACCCGCCGACCGTGTCCACGTGCGCCAGGATCACCAGGCCGACGGCGGTGAGGGCCGTGGAGCTCCACACGAAGACCTTGCGGCGGCCGACGCGGTCGGACACCCACCCGGAGAGCGCGGCGCTGACCAGCAGGGCGACGGTGTAGAGGAGCACACCGAACGCGACGATGCCGACGGCCTCCTTCTGCGGGAGGCCGATGCGGTCCTCCATGTACAGCAGGCGGTAGGTCGTGAACATGAACGTGCCGAAGGTGATGAGGAAGCGCCCCCACCAGGCGAGCCCGAAGTCGCGGTGCTTGATCGGGTTGGTCCAGAACGACGAGATGAGGTTGACCCAGCTGAACGGCTTGATCGGCGTCGTCGGCAGCTCGTCGCGGGCCACGAACGAGTAGACGAGGATCGCGATGATCGCGATGATGCCCGGGACGATGAAGAGCATCGGCAGGTTGCCGACCAGGTAGACGGCCAGGTACAGACCGGCGAGGATCGCGGTGTTCTGCGCGAGCGCGATGACGCTCGAGGCCTTGCCGCGCTGGAACTCCGGCACGTTGTCGGCGAAGCTCGCGGTCAGGGTGGCGAGGACCGCGTTGGCGGTGACCTGCGCGAGGACCCACGCCAGGGTGAGCTGCAGGACGTTCGGCGAGAACGCGAGCCAGGCGAGCGCACCGACGAAGACGATGACGCCGCCGACCATCCACGGCCGACGACGACCCCAGCGGGTACGGGTGCGGTCCGAGATCGCGCCGAAGAGCGGGTTCGCGAGCAGGGCACCGATCGCGCCGAACGGCAGGACCGAACCGACGATCGTCTCGGGGTTCGACGGGTTGAGCTCGGTCGCCTTGATCGACATGCTCACGAAGACCGGCGTGAGCAGGGCGACGAAGAGGCCGAACTGGGCGAAGCTGAGGCCCCAGAGGTAGCCGCGGCCGACCCGCATCGTGCTGACGGACTGCGTGATGCCCTCGACCGAGAACGCTCGGGACGCTGCGGCGTCCGTGGCGGTGGCGCCGGCGGCTGCGGTGACCGCGGGGGATGCGGTTCCGGCGATGCCGCGTGTGGGTTCTTCCTTCGACGTCGGTGTCGACATGACTCCTCCTCGAGTCATAGGGGGCTTCGGGGCCCGCTGAATCCCTAGTGCTACTAGGTGATCGGGACAGTAGCACCCAAAACCTCCGACCGGAAGTTTTTGTTTCGGTACTTTGCGGGAGCGCTTCGGCGACTCATGGCTGCCGGTAGGTTGGTCCGAGTGACCTCCAACGATGGAACCGGCAGCCGCGGGCCCTACGCCAAGGGCGTGCAGCGCCGGCAGGAGATCCTCGACCAGACGCTCGAGGTCGTCGCCTCCCGCGGCATCGACGGGACCTCGCTCCGGGCCATCGGCGAGGCGATCGGCATCTCGCACGCCGCACTCCGGCACTACTTCTCGTCGCGCGAGGCCCTGCTCGTCGAGGTGCTGCGGGAGCGTGACGACGCGTCGAACCGGGCGTTGGGCGACACCGGCGGCGTGTTCCCCCGGCTCGAGTTCGTCGCCCACCGGAACGTCAGCGAGCCGGCCTTGGTGACGCTCTACACGACGCTGCTCGGCGCCTCGGTGGAGGCGGGGAACGAGACCGCGCGGTCGTACTTCGCGGCGCGGTTCGCCACGGCGCGCGCTGATCTGGCGCAGCAGCTGCGCGACGAGCTCGTCGCCACCGGTCGGCACAGCGACGCCGACCTCGACCAGGTCGCGTCGCTCATCATCGCGGCGTTCGACGGGTTGCAGGTGCAGTGGTTGCTCGACCGCGACGTGGACATCGCGGGGACGCTGCGGTTGTTGGAGCGGGTGCTCTAGCCTCCGAGTTCACCGTCCGTGCGCCCGGGCCTCGGGCCGTCAGTCGAGGCGAACCTCGGCGACACCGCTCCCCCGGCACTGCAGGGGTGCGCCGAAGCCGTAGTCCGTCCAGGCCAGTTCGACCCCGCGCTCGTCGAGCCGCGCACCGTCGACGCCGAAGAGCGCCACACGGCCGCGTTCGTCCTGCGTCTGCTCGATCGGGACCGTCCAGGTCGCGCCCTCGACCTCGGACGTCGCCGACTCCTGCTCGGGCGTGCAGTCGGTCCCGATGCACACCGCGACCGACTCGACGGCGTCCGCGAGGTGCCCGGGCACGACGACGTTCACCGCGTTGCCCTGCCCGTAGTCGGCGCAGGCGGAGCCGGGCGACGAGCACCCGGCGAGCGCCAGGGCCAGCCCGACCCCGATCGTGGCGGTGACGAGCGTCCTCACTCCGTGCCGTCGTCCTCCTCGGGGTTGAAGTGCGAGTCGTCGCCGGCGTGTCCGGCGGCGAGGCCGTCGGGCTCGTTGGGGATCGTGCCGTCCTCGCCGAGGCCGTCCGGCTTCGGGGTGCCCTCGGGGTCGTTCTTCGGTGCGGTTCCGTCAGTGTCGCTCATGGTCTGCTCCCGTGCAGTGTCGGTGCGGGACCGCCGTGGTCCCGGTGGTGCTGACTCGGAACGTACGTGCCGTGCCTCGGAGATCCCCCGGGGGCGCACCTTCCGGATGTTCCGCCTCGGAGCGCAGCACCTAGGCTGACGACGTGAACCCGGCGCGTCAGCAGCTCTCCGCGCTCGTCGGTCCCGGTGCCGCCGCGCTCGTCACGGGCATGCCGGTGGCCAGTGCCTCCCGCAACGCGGCCGTCCTCATCCTGTTCGGCGAACTCGACGACGTCCCGAGCGACCGCCCGGCCGCCGGCACCGACGTCTCGCGGGACCTCGACGTCCTGCTCCTCGCACGGGCCACCACGCTCCGCGCCCACCCCGGCGAGATCGCGTTCCCCGGCGGCCGGGTCGACCCCGGTGACACGGACGCGACCGCAGCGGCACTCCGGGAAGCCCGCGAGGAGACCGGCATCGACACCGCGGGCGTGGACGTCCTCGGCACGATCGCCCCGGTGCCGCTCGCGTTCTCGCGGCACCTCGTCACGCCGGTGCTCGGGTGGTGGCGCGAGTCCTCGCCCGTCCGGGTCGTCGACGAGGCCGAGTCCGCCGCGGTGTTCCGGGCGCCGGTGGCCGACCTGCTCGACCCCGCCCACCGCGGCGTGACGGTGATCCGCCGCGGCGGCCAGGAGTGGCGCGGCCCGGCGTTCACGATCGACTCCGGCCCCGAGCAGCACGTCCTCTGGGGCTTCACCGCGATGCTCCTCGACGCCCTGTTCGACCGCCTCGGCTGGGCCGAGCCGTGGGACGACCGCCACGAGATCCCCCTGCCGGGCTCGCGCCCCTGAACGTCGCCGTCCCGTACTGTTCGACTGTGCGTACCGGTCCAGCTGATTGGTTCCTCTCCCGCGACGAGCGAGGCAACCTGGCCACCGGCGTGCACGCGGGACGCCCCGACGACGACACGGACCGGAACCGGCCCGACGCCGAGGGGGACACCGGCGCCGACGCGGCACCGTGGTCTGAGGGCAACCACGTCCGGCCGCTCGTGCACGGCGCCGCCTACTTCGACCGCATCCACGCGGAACTGACCGCCCTCCGCCCCGGTGACCGCGTCTGGTTCACCGACTGGCGCGGCGACGCCGACGAGCGGTTGCTGCCGGACGGCCCGACGATCGGGGATCTGCTGGCCGACCGCGCACGAGCGGGCGTCGAGGTGCGCGGGCTCATCTGGCGGTCCCACGGCGAGCGCGTCTCGGCCTCGATCAGCGCCCGGTCGAACGAGCTGCTCGGCCGGAAGATCAACGACGCCGGCGGCCAGGTGCTGCTCGACCAGCGCGTCCGGGTGTTCGGCTCGCACCACCAGAAGTTCTTCGTCATCCAGCACCGCGACGACCCCTCGCGCGACGTCGCGTTCGTCGGCGGCATCGACCTCTGCCACAGCCGTCGCGACGACGCCGCGCACGAGGGCGACCCGCAGCCCGTCTCGATCGACGCCCGCTACGGGGAGCGCCCGGCCTGGCACGACGCGTCGATGGAGCTCCGCGGGCCGGTCGTCGCGGACGTGCTCGCCGTGTTCGCCGAGCGCTGGGACGACCCGCTCCCCCTCGACCGCAGCCTGCCGTACCGGAT
Source organism: Curtobacterium sp. MCBA15_016 (assembly GCF_001865105.1). Taxonomy (NCBI): domain Bacteria; kingdom Bacillati; phylum Actinomycetota; class Actinomycetes; order Micrococcales; family Microbacteriaceae; genus Curtobacterium; species Curtobacterium sp. MCBA15_016. The sequence continues at coordinate 85,542 of NZ_MJGR01000024.1, read as the reverse complement.
GCTGCTGCAACGCCTCGTCCACATGCCGCGCCGCCCCGAGCCCCTGCCCGAACGCACGGCGCCACCACCAGCGGCCGGGCACCACGCCGTGCAGCTCCTCCGCACGTACGGGGTGAAGCGCCCGCCGTTCCCGTTCGCGCCCCTGGGTGAGCGCAGCATCGCCCGCGCGTACGGCAAGGCCTTCGCCCGAGCGCGATCGCTGCTCTACATCGAGGACCAGTACCTCTGGTCGCGCGAGGTCGCGACCGGCATCGCCGAGGCCCTCGAACGCAACCGGGAGCTCCGTGTCGTCGTCCTCGTGCCGCGGTACCCGAACTCGGACGGGCCGCTGGGCGGTCCCCCGAGCCGGTTCGGCCAGATCGAGGCGCTCCGGACGCTCCGCCGCACCGCACCCGACCGTGTCGGCGCCTTCGACCTCGAGCACGAGGACGGCCGCCCGATCTACATCCACGCCAAGGTCTGCATCGTCGACGACGAGTGGTTCACGATCGGCTCGGACAACTTCAACCGCCGCTCGTGGACGTCCGACAGCGAACTCACGTGCGCCGTCGTGGACACCTCGGACGACGACCGGTCCCTCGCCCGTGACCTCCGCCACGAGCTCTGGGCGGAGCACCTCGCGACGACACCCGACGACGAGCGGTTCACCGGGTCCGGCGCGGATCTGCTCGCCCTCTGGCGCTCCACGGCACGTGCGCTCGACCACTGGCACGAGGACGGGCAGCCCGGCCCGCGACCCCCTGGGCGCATCCGTCAGCACGAGCCGGAACCGGTCTCGGCGCTGCAGCGTCTGTGGGCGCGTCCCGCCGCGCGCCTCGCCGTGGACCCCGACGGCCGGCCGCGCCGGTTGCGCGGCTCGACCCGCTTCTGACGGGAGGCGCGGTGCGGGCCCGACCCGCGCCTCCCGTCCGCCGTCCACTCGCGTCCACCGCCCCCACCTACGCTGGGTGCATGGGGGCACGCGAGGACTGGTGGGACGATCCCGGCGACGACCTGGTGCTGCACCCACCGCGAGCCGAGCAGGCGCCGCCACCGCGCGACCCCGGCTCGGTCGACCTCGTCGCCACCGTCCTGCTCCTCGGCGCGGCCGTCCTGGTGAGCCCGGCGGCGTGGTTCGGCGTCCTCATCGGCCAGCTCGCGTTCGCCGGGTGCGCGCAACCGTCGCCGGGGTGCAGCAGCGCTGACGACCCCGGCGCGGCCGTACGCAACTGGCACCTCGTCCTCACGCTCGTCGTCCTCGTCGCGGGGGTCGTCGGTTCGATCGCGCGCCGTGCCCGACGCCGGACGGGGTGGCCCGTCGCACTCGCGACACTGGTCGGCGTGCTCGTGGTCTTCGCCGGAGCCCTCGTCGCGATCCAGGTCGCCAGCGGGGGCAACTTGTTCTAGCGACCCCGGCGTCGACGCGCCGCCCAGCCGTCCGGTGGCCCGCTGCGGCGCGACCGCTCAGGCGAGGATCGCGTCGAGCGGGTACGCCGCGAGTGTCCGGATGCGCTCGGGTGAGGCCCCCGCGTCCCGGAGCACGATCTCCCAACTCGTCTGCACGCTCTGGTCGACCGGCGTGCCGGAAAGTCGGAAGAGGTTCGCCGCGTGCGCGCCGAGCGCGCCGGTCAGCAGCCGACGTGCCAGCACGCCCGCGTCGACCGTCGCCGGGACGTCGCCGTCCTCGATCGCGGCCCGCACGTTCCGCCGCACGAAGTCCAGGGCGTGCTCGACCCGGCTCGGCCGCTGCTCGCCGCTCTGTTCGATCATGAGCCGCAGGGCTCCGCTCGCGATCGGACTCGTACGGTCCAGGTGCAGGCCTGCGCGCATCGCGATGAGCAGTGCGTCGAGACCGGGGCGCATCGTGCGCTCGACCCGGCCGAGCAGGGCCTCGAGCCGATCGAGGTGCTGTTCGACCACCGCGTTCGCGAGGGCCTGCTTCGAGGGGAACGCCTCGTACCCGATCGAGGACTTGGGCTTCCCCATCGACGCCGCGATCGACGAGAAGGACGTCCCTGCGTAGCCGTTCCGGGCGAACTCCTGCGCCGCGGCCTCGATGATCCGCTGCCGGGTCCGAGCTCGCTGTTCCTGGCGCTGGTTCACCCGACGATCCTAGGTGGGCGCCGGGCCACCCGCCCGTCGATCACTCCACGGGCACACCCCGTTCCGTGCGGTGGTCGCGCCCGAACCCGCAGTCGCAGAGCACGCGGATGGGTTCGCCCTCGCGGAGCGTGAGGAACGTCTCGAGGTGGAGCTGCACCGGGGCGTCGAGGCTCGGGATCTGGTCAGTGAGGGACATGCGGGGTTCCTTCCAGTGGAGTCGGAGCGGTCGTCGAGCGGCGGCGCCGGAGCGCGAGGGCCGTCACCGTCGCCGAGGCGAGGACGAGCAGGACGAGCAGGACGGGGACGAGCCCCACGGACGGATGGGAGCCGGACGTCGGGTCGACGCGCGTGGCGGCACTCGGCGAGGCGCTCGGCAGGGCGATGCTCGCCGCGGTCCGTTCGGTGGTGACGCCGTCGGTGACGGCGATCCGTGCGAGCCAGGTGCCGGGCGACACCGCGGCCGGGACCGTGAAGGTCAACGCGGCCCGCTGACCCGGCGCGAGGGTCCGCGGCCGGTCCCCGGTGATCGACGGGAGCACGGCCCCTGCTGGTCCGTCCGCGAGCACGAGCGTGCCGGTGAGGTCGACCGCGCGCTCGCCGGTGTTGCGGACGTCCGCGAGCACGGTCCGCTCGTCCCCACTCGGTCCGACGCGCGGCTCCGACACCCGGAACGCCGTGCGGAGGGCGGCCGGCCCGCTGACGGCCACGTACGCCCGCACCCCGACCCGGCTGACCATCCGGAGGCCGGTCCCGTCCGGCCGCTCGGAGGCGGTGGCGGCCCAGACGACCGCGTACCGCTCTCCGCCGGTCGCGTCCGGAGGGACGGCGACGCGGACCCGGACCAGGGCGGACGACCTCGCCGGAACGTCGACGGGCGCCGGGTCCAGCCCGATCCACTCGGTGAGCTCGCTCCGCGGTGCGGTGTCGATCCGGAACGCTCCGTCCGTGATCCCGGCCGCGGTCGTGGTCATCCACACCGCCCGCTCCGTGTCCGAAGCGTTGGTCACACGGATCATCCGCTCGACCGTCTGCCCGGGCCGCAGCGCGTCCCGGATGTACCGACTGGTGGGTGACCGGTCCGTGGCCTCGGCCCCGGGGAGCAGTTGCACGCCGATCCCCGGTTCCGGGCTCGATCCCGTCCCCGCTGCGGCGACCCCGGCCGGGGTCACGAGGACGGACCACACGATGCTCGCCGCGACGACGAGGAGGAGGCTGTGCGCAGCTCGTCGAGTCACGCCACCGAGTGTGTGATCGTCGCCGTGTAGTCATCGGCGGCCAGGGCGTCCGCGGGCACGGCGAGACCGACCGTCGCGTCCCAGGTCGCGGTGTTGTTCCCCGAGACGGCAGCCGCGGTCTGCACCGCCGCGGCCGTCGTGCTGCCGGTGACCGTCGACGGCGTCAGGGTGGCCGTCCCCGTCACGACGGCCTGTCCGGGAGCGTAGGTCAGCGCGGACGCCGGCAGCTGGCGGTCCACGCTGGCCGACGAGAAGTCGGTCACCGTCACGGATGCGACCCACCCGTCGGTCCCGGCGCGATCGTCGGTCACGACGACGCCCTCGAGGGTCGCGGAACCCGTCGTCCCCGGTGCCGCCGACCCGAGGGTGAGCGCGGTGGGCGCCGAGATCGACAGTGCTCCGGCTTCGACCGCGGCGACCGCCGTGGTCTGGCTGTCGGCGGCGGCAGGGGTCGCGACGCTGATCATGGCCGCGATGGCGAGGCCAGCGACGGCGGTGCTGGCGAGGGCGGTACGTGTCCGGTACATGGGGCTCCTTCGATCGGCGCGCAGGTGATCTGCACTCAGTAGACGATCGTATTTTGAGCAACACGTGACGTCTACCCCTCGGATGCGGGTGTCGTGGCCGGCACCGGGACCATCGATCACCGATGTCAACCGCTGGACTGACGAACCACCCGCCGCGCCCTCCTATCGTTGGACCGCCGCGCAGCGCATCCCTGCGCCGCGGCGGACGAGGGGAGAACGACGTGCTCGAGAACCTGGGCGGCGCACACGTGCTGGTCCTGCTGGTCGTGCTGGCGCTGGACGTACTGGCGCTGGTGCAGGTGTGGCGGGACCGACGTCGGAGCGACCTCGTGAAGATCGTCTGGACCGTCGTGATCGTCGCGGTGCCGGTCATCGGCGTGGTCGGGTGGGCCGTGAACTGGCTCCTCGGGCGTGCGGCCGACCGGTTGAACCGGACGAGCGGCCCGAGCGCCTGACGCGCAGCGTGGTCGAGACGACAGGACCCGGCGGTGTGTCCGGGTGCTGAGCGAGCGACATGCCGAACTGATCGCCGAACTCGAAGCGGCGGCGTCGGACGAGTGGGGTCCGCGGGCACTCCTCGCCTGCCTGCGGAAGCTCCGCGACGGCGGCCCGACCGAAGCGGAGTCCGTGGTCGTCCACGATGCCTGGGCGACCGAGGACGGCTTCCGCGTGGTCTACGACGCTCCGTGGGGCGGCCCGCGCGTCGGCATCGTCCGCGAGCGCTCGACGACGATCGACTGGCTGGACGCCTACACGACCGGCGAGGAAGCCACACCCGAGGAGTTCGGCTGGGAAGTCGCCGATTTCAACATCGGCGAGCCGCTCGGCCGGTGGCTCGACCACCTCGACGTGGACGCCGACGGCCTCGGTTGGTGGGGCCACGTCCCGATGCGCCGCGCGGGGCGGCGGCGCTGACCCAGCCGGGTCCGGTCGTCGGCCCGGCAGCCGTGGACGCGACCACGGCTCGACCAGGAGGCGCGGTGCGGCGCCGCCCCGCGCCTCCCGACCCACGGTCGCTGCGGTTCAGAGCCGCTTCGCGTACCACCGGTCCGAGTAGGGGTCGTCGGTGAAGGCGGGTACGCGCTCGAACCCGAGCCGCTCGTAGAGCGCACAGGCCTCGGCGAGTTCGGCACGGGTGTCCAGCCGGAGCACGCCGATCCCGCGGCGACGGCACGCCGCCTCGAGCTCGCGCACGAGTCGGGCCGCCGTGCCCCGCCCACGTGCCTCGGGCAGGGTGAAGACCTTCGTGAGTTCGGCGACACCGAGACCGACACCGGCACCGAACCGCGCTCCGGCGCACGCGATCGCCCGCCCCTGCTCGACGGCGACGAGGAACACCCCGGACGCACCCTGCAGGTCGTCGTACGGCTCGTCGCGCAGCGCCTGGTCGACCTCGGCCTCGGTCGCCGGGCGTCCGTACCAGCGCGACGCGACCTCGGCGAGGTACGTCCGCACGATCCCGTCGGCCACCGGGTCACCGGGGTGGACGACCTCGACGTCGACGCTCGACCCGTCGCTGATCCGTTCGTCCACGGTCCTCCCTGAAGCTCACTGCGACCGTACCGGTGGAGCGATGTCGAGCGCAGTCCAGCCCCGCAACGGAGGAACCTTGCGCGGTGCGATCAGTTCGGAGCGCGGGGCCGCCGGACGCGCACGTTTCCGCCGCAGATGGGCAACTTTGCGCCCCCCGATCTTCCCTAGGCTCGATGCACGCACCCGCAGCCAGCCCAACGACGGGAGGTACGACATGTCGCAGTTCGTCCAGGAGTTCTCGAAGGACGCCATCGTCGGAGAACCCGAGGTCGTCGAGGATCGCCTGTCCGTGCGCGAGGTCGCCGCCCACCCGGCGTGGCTCCGGCTGCAGGACGCCGTCACCGCGCTGCAGACCGTCCAGGCGCAGGACGGCTCCGTGCCCGAGCCGGGCGCCCACCGTGCCGCGACCGAGCACGTCGCGACGATCGTCCCGGCCATCGCCGAGCTCGCACCGCACTTCCCGCACGACGCGGCCTTCCTCGAGGCCGTGCAGCACGACTTCACCCGGTGGCGCGACGAGGGGTTCGACGTCCCCGACTTCCTCGACTCCCTGAACGCGTTCCAGCCGCAGCAGCACCGCGTCGACGGGCTCGGCCACCTCGTCGTGTTCCCGATGGTGACGCAGAACGGCAGCTCCTCGCGGTTCGTCGAGGCCGTCCTGGTCGAGGTCATCTGGCCCGAGTTCATCGCCGAGCTCGAGGCCGGGGACTACGGCAACGCGCTCTTCGTCGCGCTGCGGTTCGTCGACTTCACCCCCGGGTACGACACGAACTCCGCCGTGCTCTTCCCCGAGACCGTCGCGATGCGCGAGCTGCCGACGTTCACGTGGGGCGCGATCTTCCAGGACCGCGAGGCCGCCCGCTACCGCCGGGTCGTCCGCGCAGCCGCCGAGATCACCAAGCTCGACCTCCCTGACGACGCACGCGCGATGCTCGACGACCAGGAGCTCACCGAGCAGGTCTTCGTGATGTGGGACATCATCCACGACCGCTCGCACATGCGCGGAGACCTGCCGTTCGACCCGTTCATGATCAAGCAGCGGATGCCGTTCTTCCTCTACTCGCTCGAGGAGCTGCGCTGCGACCTCACCGCGTTCCGTGAGTCCGTGCGTCTGGAACGCACCCTCTCGGCGCTGCCGGATGCGAGCCTCCAGGACGCGCAGCGGGCCATCCGTGACCACGCGCGCCTCGTGCAGTACGCCGTCGTGTTCGACCGCATCTTCCGCTTCGCGATCACCGGCAGCCGCGTCCGCAACTACGACGGCCTCGGCGGCCAGCTGCTCTTCGCGTGGATGCACCAGCACGACGTCCTGCACTGGACGGACACGCAGCTCACCATCGACTGGGAGGCCGTCCCGGACGTCATCATCGCCCTCAGCGACGAGATCAACGAGCTGTACCGGCGCTCGATCGACCGGCCGAAGGCGGCGCACTGGCTCGCCGCGTACGAGATGCTCACCCGGACGCTCACGCCGCACCCGGCCTCGGCCTGGGCGCGCGGACTCCCGACCGAGACGCTCGCCGGACCGCCGAAGGGCTACACCGACGCGGTCATGGACGACGAGTTCCCGCTGTCGATGTTCTACGAGGCGCTCAACAAGAAGATGGCGCCGGTCATCGCGTCGACGGCCGGGATCACCGGGACGACGGAGGTCGCCGCGTGAGCGATCGGTCGCTCGCCGGTCGCGTGGTGCTGGTCGCGGGCGCGACCAGCACCAGCGGCGAGGCCGTCGCTCGGTCGCTGGTCACCGCCGGTGCGACGGTGGTCGCGGTCGGCACGAGGGCGGCAGGCCTGGAGGCGCTCAGCACCGCCGTCCCGGGCGTCACCACCCACACGTGCGACCTCTCGTCGCGTGCGGACGTCGCCGCGCTGGCTTCGCGGATCCACGCGGACCTCGGGCCGATCGACGGACTCGTCCACCTGGTCGGTGGCTGGCGTGGCGGTGGCAGCATCGCCGGCCAGTCGGACGACGACTGGGACTTCTTCGACCGGGCCTTCCGGACGCTCCGGAACACGACGCGGGAGTTCTTCGCCGACCTCGTCGCCTCGCCCGCCGGACGCCTGGCCTTCGTCTCCTCCACCACCGTCGACTCGCCCACCGCCGGCGCCGCGAACTACGCCGCCGCGAAGGCCGCCTCGGACGCCTGGGTCCGCGCCGTCGCCCAGGGCTTCGGCACGGACGCGCCGGACACCGCTGCCGCTGTCGTGTTCGTCGTGCGCGCACTCGCCGGCCTCGAGGCGCGACTCGGCGACGAGGTCGTGCGGCTCTGGTCGGCCGACCCCGCGGCCGTGAACGGCACCCGCGTCCCGCTCTCGGCGGGCGACGCCCCGAACCTAGGATGAACGCGTGACCCTTCGACTCCACGACCTGGACCTGCGGGGCTTCGCCTCGGACAACTACGCCGGCATCCACCCCGAGATCCTCGCGGCGATCACCGCGGCCAACGACGGCCACCAGATCGCCTACGGCGAAGACGTGTACACCGCACGCCTCAACGAGGTCGTCGGGGAGCACTTCGGGTCGCAGGCGCAGGCGTTCCCGGTGTTCAACGGCACCGGCGCGAACGTCGTCGGACTGCAGTCGATGCTCCCCCGCTGGGGCGCCGTCGTGTGCACCTCGACCGCGCACATCCACACCGACGAGGCCGGTGCCCCCGAGCGCGTCGGCGGGATCAAGCTCCTGCCCGTCGAGACGCCGGACGGCAAGCTCACCCCCGAGCTCATCGACAAGGAGGCCTGGGGCTGGGGCGACGAGCACCGCGCCCAGCCGCTCGTCGTCTCGATCACCCAGACCACCGAGCTCGGCACCGCCTACTCGGTGGACGAGGTCCGCGCGATCGCCGACCACATCCACCCGCTCGGCATGACGCTGCACATGGACGGCGCCCGCATCTCGAACGCGGCCGCGAGCCTCGGGCTCCCCCTGCGCGACTTCACCACCGACGCCGGCGTCGACGTGCTGAGCTTCGGTGGGACGAAGAACGGGATGCTCTACGGCGAGGCGATCGTCGTCCTGAACCCCGATGCATCGGAGGGCCTGCACTACCTCCGCAAGCTCAACATGCAGCTCTCGTCGAAGATGCGCTTCGTCTCGGCACAGCTCATCGCGCTGCTCAGCGACGACCTCTACCTCCGGTCGGCCGGGCACGCCAACGCCATGGCGCAGCGACTCCGCGGCGCTCTCGAGGCGGGGATCGCCGACGGCAGCATCCGCGGCGTCGGATTCAGCCAGGAGACCCAGGCGAACGGGGTCTTCGCGACGCTGCCGGCCGGCGTGGCCGATCGGCTGCGCGAGCACTTCCGGTTCTACGACTGGGACGCCAGCCGGAACGAGGTGCGGTGGATGTGCTCGTTCGACACCTCGGAGCAGGACATCGACGCGTTCGTGGCGGCGCTGACGCGGGAGCTCGCCGCAGTGTGAGCCACTGACATTTGCGCATTTCACCGGCTACCGGCAGAGTGGAGCCACCGGCAAGGGGTGCCGGACCGGAGGGAACGCACATGCAGTCATCCACCTCGTCACCGTCGAAGATCGCCGTCGCCGTCGTGCTCGCGGCCGGACTCTGCACACCGCTGTTGTCAGCGCCGCCGGCGTCCGCGACGCAGGATCCGATCGCGGTCGACACGGCGACGGTCGCCATGGAACTCGAATTCCAGGCCGCCGACATCGCCGGTGGTCTCGAGCTGATCGAACGAGTGCCCGGGCGCGTCCTGCTCGAAGGGCAGGCGGCGTACGACGCGTGGATCGCCGCGAACCAGCACGTCCTGGCAGCGGCGCGCGCGAGTGTCCTCGAATGCTCCGGCGCGATCGCGCTCCTGATCGCGTCCACCGCGTTCCCCGTCGCCAAGATCCTGAAGATCAAGCGCCTGATCAACTCGCTCGGTGGCGTCACGAAGGCCGTCCGCGTCATGTGGGGTGCGTCCTTCAGCTGGGAGAAGATCCGCGCGCTCGGCGGGGCTGCCGCAGCGCTCGGGGCCGAGCTGCTCGGCGTCGCCGCCGTCAAGCGGGGGTGCTTCCGATGAGACGCTGGGGCCCGGCACTGATCGTCTGCGGCGGGCTCGCTGCCACCGCTGGCGCCTGGTACGCGCTCGATCTCGTCTACGCCTGCGTGGCGGCCTTGGGGACGCTCACCTACGCCGCGTTCGCGTCGCCGGTGATCGGCTCGACAGCAGTGCCGCCTGGGAGCACACCGGACCCGACGGAGGTCCGGCGTTGGCGGGAGCAACACCCCGGTTCGACGGTGAGCGAGGCCATCGCGGCAGTGTCTGCGCGGTGATCGCGGTCTGGACCGCGGCCGACGCACCACAGCGACGGACGGGAGGCGCGGGGCGGGGCCGCACCGCGCCTCCCGTCCGTCAGCCGATCACGTGACGGTCCGCACCAACTCGACCAGGCGCAGCGACGGGGCGTCCCGCCCCTGCCCCAGCAGTCGGAAGTCGCGGGAGCGACCGCTCGCCCGGAACCCGCGACGTTCGTAGAAGCGACCGGCCGGCACCGCCTGCTCGTACACCTCGAGACGGAGCCGCTCCCCGTGCCCCGCTGCCCACCCGACCACGTGGTCGAGCAGCGCATCCGCGACGCCGTTCGCCCGGCCACGGGACGACGGCGTGACGTACACGCCGGTGAGCACGGGGTCGTTGCCGTACGCGTCACCGACCTGGCCGCTCATCATCCCGATCCAGCGACCCGTCCGGTCGACCGCCACCACGCTCGTCGTCTCGGTCCCCTCGCCACGCCTCGCGCGGAGCCGCCAGTCGTCCTCGGTCATCGCGAGCGTGTACTCGAGCGTTGCGCCGTAGGAGATCGGGTCGTCCGTGGCGTTCTCGATGCGGAGGGCGCGCACCTGCTCCCAGTCGCGCTCGGTCGTGGTTCGGATCGTGAAGTCCCCCGGCATGTCCGCAGCGTACCGGCGGCGGGGTGCTCAGCCCGTGAGACCGAACAGCCGGCGGGCGTTCCCCGACGCGAAGGCTTCGCGGGCCTGCTGATCGGGCAGTGCCGTGAGGAAGGCGGCGATCTCCTCGCGGGTGGGCTGCTGGAACGGGTGGTCGGTCGAGAACAGGAGCCGGTCCGGCGTCGTGATGCTCAGGGCGTGCCGCAGCATCGCCGGGTCGAGCACGCCGGAGGCCGTGATCCAGACGTTCTCGCGCAGGTACTCCGTGATCGACCGTTCGAGGCCGGCCGCACGTGCGAGTCCGTCGGCGCGGTCGTGCCAGAACAGCAGGAGCTCGCCCCAGTGCCCGAGCACGAGCTGCAGCGACGGGTGGCGATCCAGCACGCCGCGCGCCATGAGCCGGAGCGCCGCCGTTCCCGCTTCGAGGTGCCAACCCCACGAGAAGGTCGCCAGCGCGAGGTCGGGCAGGCCGCCGAGCCCGGTGTAGGAGGCGTCCCGGACGGCCCGCGGCGGGATCTGCGGGTGGATGAACACCGGCTGCCGGAGCTGCTCCGCGACGGTCCAGAGCTCCTCGAAGCGCGGGTCGTCGATCAGGACGTCCCCGGTCCGGCCGTGCAGCATGACGCCGACGAGGCCGAGTGCCGCGGCGCGCTCCAGTTCGACGGCGGCGGCGTGCGGGTCGGCGAGCGGCAGGGTCGCGAAGGCCCGGAAGCGGTCCGGGTGTGCGGCGACCGCGGCAGCGACCTCGTCGTTCGCGTCGCGGCTCAGCGCGACCGCCTCGGCGGCGTCGAGCCCCTGCGTGCCCGGAGGGGCGAGGGACAGGACTTGCATGTCGACGCCCTGTGCGTCCATCGCGGCGAGGCGCTCGCTCCCGACGTCGCCGAGGCGCCGCGCGGCATCGCCGTGGTCGTTGAGGACGAGGCTGTCGTCGCGCCGGTCAGCCGGCAACGCGCGCTGCGCACGGTCGATCCCCTCGTGCACCCAGTGCTCCTCGATCCCGATCAGCAGATCCGCCACGACGTCACCCTTTCGCTCATCAACTGTTGAGTGAACCGTAGCACCTCCGCTCACCGTCTGTAGAGTGAACTCGTGCCCGAGTCACTCTCCCGCAAGGACCGCCGAGCCGCCACCGCTGCCCGGATCCTCGAGGCCGCGCAGACCGAGTTCGGTGTGCACGGCACCCGTGCGACGATCCGCGGCATCGCGCAGCGCGCCGGAGTCGACCCCTCGCTCGTGCTGCAGCACTACGGGTCGAAGGACAACCTGTTCACGCTCGCCGTCCAGCCCGTCGCCTCCGTGAGCGCGGACGACGTCGACGACCACTTGCGGACGGTCCTCGACGCGCGGCTCCTCGAACTCCCCCCGGCCACCCGCGCGCTGATCCGCTCGATGTTCACGTCCGAGCAGGCAGCGCAGCTCATGCGCAGCTACCTGCAGGAACGGGTCGAGGCACTCGCGCACGCCAGCGGTACCGAGGACGCCGAACTCCGGGCGACCGTCGTCGTGTCGAGCATCCTCGGGCTGACGATCGCCCGGCACTTCATCGGGCTGCCGGGCCTCGACCCTGGAGCGGCCGGCTCCCGCACGCCCGATCAGGTCGCGGACGTCGTCGAACCCTGGCTCGCGGCACTGCTCGGCGGCACCGAGGACGACTGAGCAACCGATCAGTCAGCTCCAGGCGCCGCCCTCCGCACTGAGGTGCTGTTCACCGAGCGGCGTGATCGGGACCACGGCGAGACTGGTGAGACCGACGCGCAGGAGCTCCGCACGCGACACTCCCACCCGCCCGATGGCACCCATCCCCTCGATGACCGCGCAGAAGTAGGTGGCGAGCGCCTCGGCGTCCGCATCCGCCTCGATCTCACCGGCCACCTGGGCGTCGACGATGCAGGCCGCGTAGTCGGCACGGATCGCGTCGAAGGCCTTCGTGACGGTCGCGGCGACCTCCGGATCGCGAGCGGCGAGCTCCACCGACGCGCGCACGAGCAGCGACGGTGCTGCCTGCGCGGCGCCGTGTTCGACCGCCGCCGAGACGAGTTGCGTGCGGATGCGGGCGATGGGGTGCTCGGCGCCCTGCAGCACGGTCTTCACCGCGTCGACAGCACCGTCGGTGTCGCTGAGGAAGGCCCGCATGAAGAGTTCCTTCTTGCCGCCGAACGCGTTGTAGAGGCTCTGCCGCCCGAGCCCCGTGGCCTCGAGCAGGTCGTCGAGCGACGTGCCCTCGAACCCGGTCTCGGCGAACGTGCGCCGCGCCCGCTCGATCACGTCCGCCTCGTCGAACTTGCGTGGTCGTGGCACCGGGGCTCCTCCGGGTCTCGTTGTTGACTGATCCGTCCATTATGACGTACCGTTCTGGATCAATCAGTCAACAACTCACATCGGAGGGCTTCGTGACCGGAGCACTGCAGGACAAGACAGCACTCGTCTCGGGCGGGACGTCGGGGATCGGACTCGCGGTCGTGCGCCGTTTCGTCGCCGAGGGCGCCCACGTCGTCGTCACGGGGAGGCGCCAGGAAGCACTCGACGCGATCCAGGCGGAACTCGGCGACGCCGTCACCACGGTCCGCGCCGACGCCACGCGTCCGGACGGCATCGCGGCGGTCTTCCACGCGGTCGCCGAGCGGGGGACCGGGCTCGACGTCGTGCACGCGAACGCCGGAGTCGGCGAGTTCGGGGCCCTCGAGTCCGCGACGGCCGACGACTTCGAGACGACCTTCGGCACGAACGTCCGGGGAACGCTCCTCACCGTGCAGGGTGCGCTGCCGTTCCTGCACGACGGGTCGACGATCGTCGTCACGGGATCGACGTCGGCCGCGGGCACCGAACCGATGCTCGGGCTGTACGGGGCCTCGAAGGCAGCGGTCGCGGCGCTGACCCGCACGTGGGCCAGGGAACTCGCTCCCCGCGGCGTCCGGATCAACACCGTCGTTCCGGGTCCGACCGAGACACCGGGGTTCGTGGGACTCGCCCCCGGCGACTCGGACGCGTGGCTGGACCAGGTCGCCAGCGGACTCCCCTTCGGACGGCTCCTGCGCCCTGAGGAGGTCGCCGCCACCGTCCTCTTCCTCGCGTCCGACCAGAGCGCCGGCATGACGGGCAGCGAACTGCTCGTCGACGGCGGCAGCACGATCGTCTGACCACCGCCGCCCGCCGACGACACCAGTAGGCTGCCGCCGTGACCCTGGTGCAGCTGCGCGTCTTCGTCGCCGTCGCCCACCTCGGCTCGTTCACGGCGGCCGCGGCGGCCCTGCTCCGCTCGCAGTCGTCGGTCTCCGAGTTCGTCCGCCGGCTCGAGGGCGCGTACGACACCGCGCTGTTCGTCCGGGGCCGGCGGCGCCTGACCCTGACGGACGCCGGCGCGGTCCTGCTGCCGATGGCGGAGCGGATCATCGCCGAGGCCGACTCGGCGGACCGGGCGCTCCGCGCGGTGACGTCACTGGTCGGCGGGACGGCGTCGTTCGGACTGCTCCGCAACGCGAAGTACTACGCGCTCGACGAGCTCCTCACCCGGTTCCACGCCGCCCACCCGGCCGTGCGGCTCCGGGTCATCGGGCTGAACTCGGTCGAGGTCGCGAACGAGGTGGCCTCGGGCGGTCTCGAAGCAGGGCTCGTCGTCCTGCCGATCGACACCGACGGGCTCCGGGTGACGCCGCTCCGCCGTGACGAGGTCGTCTTCGTCAGCCGGGACCCGTCGGTCGCCGAGCAGCCGATGACGATCGAGGCCATGGCTGCTCGTCGCCTCGTCCTGTACGACGCGCACTACGGCTGGCGCGACCCCACCAGACGGCAGTTCGCCGAACGTGCCCGCCTCGCCGGGGTGTCCCTCGAGCCGCACGTCGAGGTCGAGCAGGTCGAGACCGCGCTCGCCCTCGTCGCGTCGGGAGTGGGCGACACGTTCATCGCCCGGGCGGTCGCCGAGGTGTCCGCCGCGGGTCTCGGGCTGCACTGGACGCCGTTCGCCGAGCCGGTCCACGACACCGTCGCGCTCGTCGAACGGGACGGGTCGATCCTGTCGGCGGCCACCGCGGAGCTCGCCCGTCTGGCCCGCGAGCTCCTCACCGAGGGGTGACCGGCGTCGTCACCGGCCGGTGAGCGGTCCGTAGAGGTCCGGCCGTCGGTCACCGAACAGGTCCGCGCGCGGTGTGAGGGTCTTGTCCCGGGTGGCGACGAGGTCGAGGTCGACAATCACCGTGCCGGGGCCCGGTCCCGTCGCGGCGCGCACCCATCCGTCGGCATCGACGATCGAGGTCCCCTCGTTCCAGTCGACCCCGCGCTCGGTGCCACACCGGTCGGCGCACACGATCGCCATCCGGTTCACCCGCGCGGCGGCCATGGCGATCTGCACCTCGGGGGCACGCTCCCCCGCGGGGCGCTCGACGTACGGCCAGTTCGTCGGCACCGCGAGCACGTCCGCACCGTCGAGCGCCGCGAGCCTGGTCCACTCCGGGAACTCCATGTCGAAGCAGATGGCCACGCCGATGCGCCCGTGCCGGGTGTCCACGACGAGCGGCGGCTGGGACCCCGGCGTGAAGCACTCCTTCTCGCCGTCCCACAGGTGGACCTTCCGGTAGACGCCGATCACCCCGGACGGGTCGACGACCGCGGCGGAGTTGTACACGACACCGTCGTCGCCGAGTTCGGCGAAGCCGCCCACGACGACGCCACCGGCGCCGCCGGAGAGCCGGGAGGCAGTGGTCGCCCAGTCCGTCACGGTCGCGTCCGACGCGGGGACGGCTGCAGAGCGGGCCTCCGCGGCATCGCGGAACACGTAGCCGCTCGTCGCGAGTTCCGGCAGGACCACGACGTCCACGTCGTCCGGGACGGCGGCGAGCGCCGCCCCGACCGTCGCGGCGTTCGCCGCGAGGTCACCGACGACGGGCGCGAGCTGCACCGCGGCGACGCGGGTCACGCGACCACGTCCTCGTCGTCACGGGACGCGGGTCGCTGCGGCGGTGCGGTTCCGTTGTCGACTGCGGGAGGTGCCTCCCGGCCGTCATCGGTCGACGCTGCCAGGGCGACCCGAACCCGTTCGACCAGCCCCGTCCGGAACGTGATCGCGAGCCCGACGAGGAGCCACGCCGCGACGATGTACGGGAACCAGCTGTACGGCGCCTCGAGCCCGACGGCGTTCTTGTAGATCGTGTAGAGCACCAGGGCGAGCGCCAGGACCGGCACGACGATCTGCCACCTCGGGGTGTCGGTCCGGCGCGAGAAGAAGAGGAACCGGACGGCCCCGACGGTGGCGAGGACGTAGGCGACGAGCAGTGCGATGGTCCCGACGGTGAGTGCCCAGTACGTCGCGTCGAGCACCGCTGCGCCGGAGAGCCGTTCCCCGACCACGACGAGCAGGACGACGACCGCGACGACGCTCAGGGCGTTGACCGGCGATCCCTGCGGCGACAGCTTCGCGACCGGCCGGGCGATGCCGGTGTCGCGGGACAGGGCGAAGAGGACGCGCGACGCTCCGGACAGGGTGCCGAGGAAGATGGCGAACAGGCTGACCACGGCGGCGAGGGTGAGCAGGTCCGCGAGCCAGCTGCCGACGTACGTGCGGGCCAGGTCGCCGTAGGGGGCCGCCGAGCCGGCGAACTGCTTCACCCCGGCTGCCGAGGTGCCGTAGCCGAGCGACTGCGCGACGATCGACAGCAGGTAGAACGCTCCGACGACGACGATCGCGATCTTCAGGGCCTTCGGGATGTCCCGCTTCGGGTTGCTCGTCTCCTCGCCCAGGGTCGCCGCGCCCTCGAAGCCGGCGAACGCGAGGAACCCGAACACCGCGGCGCCCGCGATCAGACCGACGTCGGTGCCGCTCGGCAGGGCGAGGAAGTCCCAGCTGAGGTGCCGACCGGCGGGCGCCGCACCGACCCCGAGCCGGACGAGCACGACGACGTTGAGGACGGTGACGAGCACGGCACCGATCAGCTCGGCGTAGAGCAACGACCGCGTGATGACGTGGACCGGGCGGCGTCCGAGCAGCACGACGACGGCGAGCGCCACGATCGTCACCCAGATCCAGTCCGGCGCGACGTCCAGCCCGACGTCGTTCAGCAGCTGCGTGACGAACAGGCTGATCTCGATGCCGGACCCGGCGCCGATCGTCACGTAGCCGAAGAACAGCGCCCAGCCGGCGACGAACCCTGCTCGCGCGCCGAGTGTGAGGCCCACCGTGGCGTAGACGGAGCCCGTGTGCGCGATGTGCCGCGACAGCTTCACGAACCCGTACGCGACGAGGGACACCGCGACGAGCGCGAACACGAAGGCCCAGGTGGCGCCGCGGCCGAGGATGCCCGCGGCACCCGCCCCGAGGAGCGCCATGACCCCGACGGGTCCGATGAGACCGACGGAGAACGCCGCGGCGTCGGCGACCTTGAGCTCCCGTTTCAGGCCGGGGCCGGCGGCGCCGGGGCTCGAGGGGACTGGGCTGGAGTGGTGCTCGGTGGTCATCGCTGGCTCCGATGCGGTCGGTGTTCGGGTCGGGTGGGGTGGGAGGTACGGGGGTGGTGCAGGGGTCAGTCGTTGCTCGCTGCGACGGGTGCGTACGTGCCGAGACGCATGGTGGCGGTGGCGCGGTGCGCGCTCATGCCCTCGCTCGCCGAGATGACGTCGACGGCGTGCGCGACCGACGGGGTGGCCTCGCGGGCGATGCGCTGGTAGGTGAGCGGCTTGAGGTAGCGCGACACCGAGAGTCCCGCGCTGTGCTTCGCTCCCCCGGCGGTCGGCAGGGTGTGGTTCGTGCCGGCCATGCCCTTGTCCGAGTAGGCGACGGTGCTCCAGTGCCCGAGGAACAGCGAGCCGTAGTTGGTGAGGTGGTCGTGGTACCACTCGTCGTCGGTGGTCTGGACCTCGAGGTGTTCCGGAGCCAGCTCGTCCATCACGAGCACGGCGTCCTCGCGCGTCGGGACGAGCACGACCGAACCGTGGTCGCGCCAGGCGGGCCCGCAGATCGCGTTCGTGGACAGCGTGGGGAGCTGCCGCTCGACGGCGGCCACGACCTCGTGCGCGAGCCGCTCGGACGTCGTGACGAGGGTCGCCGGGGAGTTCGGCCCGTGTTCGGCCTGCCCGAGCAGGTCCGCGGCGACGATCTCCGCGTCCGCCGAGTCGTCCGCGATGACCGCCACCTCGCTGGGACCGGCGAGCAGGTCGATCGCGACCGTCCCGAAGAGCTGGCGCTTCGCCTCGGCCACGTACGCGTTGCCTGCGCCGACGAGCATGTCGACCGGGTCGAGGTCCGTGTCGAGCAGACCGAACGCCATCGCCGCGAGCGCCTGCACCCCACCGAGGACGAACAGCCGGTCGACTCCGGACAGGTGCGCCGCGTACGTGACCGCGTCGTTCGCGCCACCGTCCGGCTGCGGAGGCGTGCACGCGACGACCGACGGGACACCAGCGACCTTGGCCACCCCGACCGTCATGAACGCGCTCGCGGTCAGCGGGAAGCGCCCGGCGGGCAGGTACGCGCCGACGCTGCCGACCGGGACGTAGCGCTGGCCGACGACGAGGCCGTCGGCGAGCTCCGCCTCGAAGTCCGTGAGGTGCTCCCGCTGCATCGCCGCGAACTGCTTGGTCCGCGCCGAGCCGAGCTCGATCGCCTCACGCAGGTCCGGCGCGAGGCGATCACCGCTCGCCGCGATCTCGGCAGCGGACAGCTCGAGGGGTGCGTCCTGCCGGTCGAGTTCCCGGGCGTACCGGGCGATCGCGTCCATGCCACCGCGTTCGATCTCCGAGAGCATGCGGCTCACCGTCTCGATGACCGCGGGGTCGCGCTGCGCGGGCGGGGTGTCGAGGCCGGGTGCCTTGACGAAGCGGAAGCGGTCGGCGTTGCGGGTGGTGAAGCGGGAGGAGAGCTGCATGGGTCCACCCTGGCCACGGGTGGGGCGGGGAGGTAGCCCGAATGGCAGCCGAGGTCCATCGGGAAACACGATGGGGCACGCGACGCGGTCGCGCCTCGTGCTGTCGGTCCCTGCTGATCCGCGTCCGACGGTCACGAGACCGACCTCTTCCCCTTCGCGGACCGGCTGGCACCCGACGACGCGAAGATCGCGCTCCACGTCACCCTCCCGGTGCACCACGGGATCACCGCCCTCGACGAGGACGCCATCCGGCGCTGGTCGGGCGGCCCGGCACCAGGCCCGGTCCCCCGCGATCTGGGGTAAGCACCCCGACCCTCTCGGCGTGACCCGATTCCGAATCCCCGGGACGCATCCACCCGAGGATCGGAGCCCACCGTGCTCATGCGCGCCCCCACCGCAGCACCACCGCACCCCGCGGACTTCGCATCGATCGTGCGACGGCACACGCCGCTCGTGCACGCCACCGCCATGCGCGTCCTGCACTCCCACGCGGACGCCGACGACGTCGTGCAGGAGACGTTCCTCGCGGCGTGGACGCACCTGGGGGCGATCGTCGACGCAGCGGCGATCGGCGGCTGGCTCGTGACCACCGCTCGGCGCCGGAGCTACGACCGGTTCAGCGGGGCCGCGGCGCGGGTCACCGGACGGCTCGACGAGTCGACGCCCGCAGCGGACGACCACGCCCCGACCGGTGTCACCGAGCGTGCGTCCCTCGCGCAGGCTGCGACGGCGGTGCTCACGACCATGCCCGCGACGCAGCGCCGGTGCTGGGAGCTGCGCCACGTCGAGCAGCTGTCCTACCGGGAGGTCGCCGCTGCGCTCGGCCTGCCGGTCTCGACGGTGCGCGGGATGCTGGTCCGGGCGCGGGCGACGCTCTCGCGTGAGCTGGCGGCGTGGCGGTGACCTGACGGCGGACGGGAGGCGCGGTGCCAGCTGGCACCGCGCCTCCCGTCCCGCAGTGGTCGCCTACCGGACGGCCAGCACCCGCACGTCCCACGCCCCGAGCGACAGCTCGGACCCGGCGGCGAGCGCCGTGCCGTCGACGACGTCCTCCGCCGCGACCGGCACCTGGAAGGTGCTCGGCGTCCACGACCAGTTGTGGACCACGTGCACGGTCTCCCCGCGTCCGTTGACCGAACTCTGCACCGACTGCGTGTCGGCCTGGGGACGCCAGCCGGGTGCTCCGTCCGCCCGCGGAGCCGCCCAGTCGACGAGCGCCGCGGCGAGCGCCGGGTCCGGGACGGTCCCGACGTAGGTCACCCGTCCGGCACCGTGCGCACGGGTGGTGACCGCGGCGAACCGGCCGTGGTGCGGGTGGTCGTACCCGACGAGCACGTCGGCGTCGTCGACGAGCAGGCCGTCCGCCCACCGGGTCGCCGTGGCCCCGACCGGCACGGAGAACCCGTGGTCCGTCGCGGCGGCCCCGGCGGACACCGGGATGCGGCGACCGAGGTTGCTGAACTCGTCGTAGTGGACGCCCGCCGCGACGTCGAGGAAGGCAGGCTTGCGCTCGAGCCGGGCACGCGCCTCCTCGTCCTCGTAGCCGGTGCGGATGCCGACCACGAGGTGGCCGCCGGCCTCGGCGTAGGCGGCGAGCCACTGCAGCTGCGCGTCGGTGGCGATGGTGAACGCCGCGGCGACGAGGACCGGGCGCTCGGCGGCGAAGGACCCCGGGTCGCGGTCGAACACCTGCGACGGGTGCACCGTGTTCGCCTGGAGCCCGGCGTCGAACACGCCGCGGGCGAAGGCGTCGTAGACCGTCTGCCACGATCGGCGGTCGGGCTCCATGCCGTCGCCGAGCGCCGGGTGTTCGTTCAACGCCCACTTCGACTCGTTCGAGAAGAGCAGCGCGACGTCGGCGTGCGGCCGGAGTCCGGCGACCCGGTCCCCGGCGCGCGCGAACTCGGCACCGATCCGGGCGATCTCCTCGTACGTCCGCCCAGGCTGCTGGGAGTGCGGGAGCACCCCGCCCCAGTACGTCTCCACCCCGTAGTGCAGCGTGTGCCAGTGCCAGTACTCGATCATCGAGGCGCCACGGGACACGAGCGCCCACGCGGCCTGGCGCCACTGCCCCTCGTACGCCGGCTCGTTCATCCACGAGAAGCCGATGGCCTGCGCGTTCGTCTCGGTGACGAGGAACGGCGCCTGCTTCGACCCGTACATCCGGTCGCCCGACGCGACGATCGACCAGGCGCCGGACGACGTCCAGAACTGGGCCGGCTCGTCGGTGCTCGGGAGCTCGAGCGCGTCCTGCATCCGGTAGTAGGGGTTGCCGGCCGTGACGTCGAGGGAACGGGTGAGCACCTCGTCCTCGACGGTGGGCCGCTCGTAGGCGATGCACGTCGTGACGAACTGGTCCGCACGGGAGTACTCCCGCACGACCGATGCCTGCCAGGCGATGAAGTCCGTCGTGATCGAGGCCTGGAACCGACGCCACGCGAGGTCGTACTGCGGCTGCGCGTTGCCGTCCGGGGTCCACAGGTCCGCCCAGGTCGAGAGCCGGTGCGACCAGTAGGTCAGCCCCCACTCCTCGTTGAGCCGCTCGACGCTCCCGTAGGTGTGCCGCAGGTGGTCGACGAACCGCTGGAACACCTCGGGGTTCGCGATGAGCTCGTTGCCCGGCTCGTTGTCGACCTGGTAGCCGATCACGGCCGGATGGTCGGCGTACCGGGCGACGATCTTCCGGATGACCCGCTCGGCGTGGAACAAGAACGCCGGGTGGGCGTAGTCGATCTCCTGGCGAGCCCCCCAGCCCATCGCCTCGCCGCCGGTCCGTCGCCGGACGTTGATCTCCGGCACGATGCGGGCGAGCCACATCGGCACCGCGTAGGTCGGCGTGCCGAGGACCACCCGGATGCCGTGCTCGTGCGCGGCATCCAGCACCGGGGCGAGCCACTCGAGGTCGAACCGGCCGTTCTCCGGCTCCCAGGTGCTCCAGACGGACTCGCCGACGCGGATGACCGAGAACCCGGCCTCCTGCATGAGGCGCATGTCCTCGTCGAGCCGCGGTGTGGGCTGGTACTCGTGGTAGTAAGCGGCGCCGAAGAGGACGCGGTCGTGCTGCATGGTGCGGGGTACTCCGTTCGAGGGTGCTTGGTCGCGAGTCATGTCTCAGCCCTTCACGGCGCCGGCCGTCAGGCCGTCGAGCAGCTGCTTGCGGAGGAGCAGGAACACGAGGATGGTCGGCACGCTCGCGAGCACGGCGCCGGCGAGCACGAGGTCGTACGAGCGGTTCTCCGAGGCGAAGATCGCGTTGAGGCCGAGCGGCAGGGTGTACTGGTTCGAGTCGGACAACAGGACCAGCGGCCACTGGAACGAGTTGTAGCTCTGCAGGAAGCTCCACACGGCGAGTGCGCCGAGGGACGGCCGGAGCAACGGGAGCACGACACGACGGAACGTGCCGAACTCCGAGTTGCCGTCGATGCGGGCGGCCTCGATGATCTCGTCCGGGATCGCCTGGACGATGAACTGCTGCATCATGAAGATGCCGAACGCCGGGGCCACCCACGGCACGACGAGCGAGAACCACGGGTTCGTGAGCCCCGACTTCACCACCAGGATGAAGAGCGGCACGAGGATCACCGCGAACGGCACGGACAGCGACGAGAACATCACCGCGAACAGCACCCGCTTGCCCCGGAACCGGAACTTCGCGAACCCGTAGCCCGCCATCGCGCAGACGAAGACGGACACGACGGTGGCGATGAGCGCGGTCCCGACACTGATGCCGAACCACGCCCAGAACGGCTGGGTCGACAGCAGGTTGGAGTAGTTCTCGCCGGTCGCCGGGTTCGGGATCAGCGACGGCGGTGTCGCGAAGATGTCGCCGCGTCGCTTGAACGAGCCGGACAGGGCCCAGAGCAGCGGGAAGACGAACACGAGCAGCAGGGCGATGAGGGTCGCGTAGAGCAGCCCACGGCGGGCGACCCACCCGCGCGTGCGGGGCGGGCCGGAGCGGGGAGCCCGACCTCCGGCGGTGGTGACGGCCCGGGTGGTCGGGCGGTCGGTGGTGGCGGTCATGCGTCCCTCCCGATGGCGAGTGCGCGGTTGAGGATCTGGCTGACGCCGAAGACGATGACGAACAGCACGACCCCGGCCGCGGCCGCGTACCCGAACTGCTGTCGCTCGAACGCGGCGCGGTAGATGAACATGGCGACGGACAGGGTCGCTTCGCCCGGGCCGCCCTTCGTCAGCAGGTACGGCTCGTCGAAGAGCTGCGCGGCGCTGATGAACGACGTGACGACGACGAAGCTCGTGACCGGTCGGATCTCCGGCAGGGTCACGTTCGTGAACTTCCGGAACGTGCCGGCACCGTCGAGCGACGCGGCCTCGTACTGCTCCGGCGACACGTTCTGGAGCGCCGCGAGGAAGAAGATCGTCAGGTACCCGACCGTGCGCCAGAGGAGCACGAACCCGATCGCGACCTTCGCGAGCGTCGGGTCCCCGAGCCAGTCGGTGTTCGGCAGCCCGAACAGCGCCTTGAGCGAGGCGTTGAGCAGCCCGTAGTTCGTGTCGAACACCAGGCTGTAGATGAGCGCGATGACGATCGGCGACAGCACCATCGGGATGAAGAACGTTACGCGGAACAGGTCACGGGCGCGCAGCCCCTTGGCGTTCAGCGCCTGCGCGACGAGCAGGGAGACCGGCACGATGACGAACACGGCGATGAGCGTGTAGATCAGCGAGTTCACCAGGGCGGTGCCGAAGCTGGTGTCGCGGAACAGGTTCGCGTAGTTCGACAGCCCGATCCAGTTCGGGGTGCCGAGACCGACCCACTCCGTGAGCGACAGGTACACGGCGGCGAGCACCGGCACGATCATGAACAGGCCGTACAGCACGTAGAACGGCGCGATGAACAGGTACGGCGCGCTGCCGCCGTTCGTGTTGAGCCGTCGTCGTCGGGCCGGCGGATCGGCCGTGGTGGCGGACACCGGGATGCCGGTGGCGGTGGATGTGGACAACGTCGTCCTCCTCAGGCGCGGGTCTGGCCGCGGAAGTCGGCCGCAGCGGCGTCGAGCGCCTGCTTCGGGGAGATCTGGCCCTTGTAGGCCTTGATGATGTAGCCGCTCAGGACGGTCTGCAGGATCGCTGCGTCGGCGCTCTGGTGCTGCGACGGGACGTCGTCGACGACGGACTTGTAGACGCCGAACAGCTGCTGCCCGCCGAAGTACGGGTCGCTCATCGCGGCGAGGCGCGGGTCGTCGTAGACCGAGCGCAGGGTCGGCAGGTACCCGAGGTCCTGGTACCGCTTCACCTGCTGGTCCGGGTCGAGGTACGCCGCGAGCACGAGGTCGATCCCCGCCTTCGTGAGGGGCTTGTCGCGGAGCACCGCGAACCCGGTCCCGCCGCCGACGCTCGTCGTGCTGCCGCCACCGGCGAACCGGGGCAGGTTCCGGACGCGCCACTTCCCCTTCTGCTCGGGGACGTTCGGTTTGATGCCGTAGCTGGCGTACCAGGAGGGCATGTCGACCGCCAGGATCGTGCCGCCCTTCAGCCCGGACTGCAGGCTCGGCCCGTACATGTCCGCGACCGTGGCGATCGCTCCGGACTGCACGCCGTCGACGAGGAACTGCAGGGTGCGCTCGGCCTCCGGGGTCTGGATGGCGATGCCGCCGTCCTCGTCGTACAGGTCGCCGCCGCGCTGGAGCAGCAGGATCTGGTAGCTCTGCAGCGTGCCGCCCGGGTCGGTGACCGCGACCGCGTGCAGCGAGACGCCCTTGCTCTTGTTGAGCTTCGCCCCGAGGTCCATGTACTCCTCCCACGTCGTCAGGTCGTCGGGGATGCCGAGGGCCTCGAACCGGTCGGCACGGTGGTAGTACACGCAGAGCGGGGTGTCCGAGTCGAGCGCGTAGAGGTGTCCGTCCTTCGAGAACGGCGTCAGTCGTGCGGCGATCAGGTCGTCCTGCTGCGCGGCCACCGACGGCGACAGGTCGCTCAGCAGCTCCTTCGCGATGTCGCCGCGGAGCATCCGGCAGAACGCTCCGATCTCGAGTCCCGCGACGTCCGGTGTGCCCGTGCCCGCGACCGCCTGGGCGATGAGCTTCGTCGGGATGTCGGCCGCCGCGATCGTGGTGATGTCGAGCGCGAACCGGAAGTCGGACTTCCGGTCGGCGACCGGCAGCGCCTGGGTGAAGAACTTCTCGTAGCCGGGGTCGTGCGTC
Source organism: Curtobacterium sp. MCBA15_016 (assembly GCF_001865105.1). Lineage (NCBI taxonomy): Bacteria > Bacillati > Actinomycetota > Actinomycetes > Micrococcales > Microbacteriaceae > Curtobacterium > Curtobacterium sp. MCBA15_016. The sequence goes on along the minus strand of NZ_MJGR01000024.1, from coordinate 61,262 downwards.
CAGAACGCCAGGTCGGCGCGTCCGGAGCGGACGGCTGCGGTCGACTGCGGTGAGCAAGCGGCCAGCAGGCCGCTGAGCGCGAAGGCTCCGCCAGCAGCGGCGCCCCATCGGAGCAGGTCGCGTCGGCTGGGTCCCGGGCTCGCGTTCCGGTCGGGAGGCGCGGCTGCGGCGGTCGTGCCGGGTCGCGGTGGTACTGGGGTCACGTGTCGTCTCCTGACGTCGTCGTCGAGGTGGGTGCGGGTGTGGAGGCGAGCGCGCGTGAGCGCTCACTCACGGGACGGCGGCAAGCCGCGCCTCCCGTCCGGTGTTCAGTCGGCGGGGCGGAGGTGACGCCGCTCCGGTGACGGCGGCGCGCTGGTGGCGCGCGTGATGAGCTGGCCGGGGAGCATCCGGTGCCGCTCGGCCGGCGGGTGGCCGTCGAGCGTCCGGAACAGGCGGTGCATCGCGAGACGGGTGGCCTCGTCGAAGTCCTGGCGGATGGTGGTGAGGGGCACCGGCAGGAACGCCGCGATCGGCATGTCGTCGAAGCCGACGATGCTGATGTCGCGCGGGACGGACAGACCCGCCTGCTGGATCGCGGACATCGCGCCGATCGCCATCTGGTCGTTCGCCACGAACACCGCGGTCACGTCGGGTCGGGTGAGGAGCGCGCGCATCGCGTCGTGGCCGCTCTGCGGCGACCAGTCCCCCTCGACCGGTTCGTGCTCGGCGACGCCCGCATCCTGCAGGGCCGCGCGCCAACCGGTCTCCCGGCGCTGGCTCGAGGTCCAGTTCCCGGGGCCGGCGATGTGCCACACGGTCTCGTGACCGAGGGCCAGCAGGTGGTCGGTCGCAGCGAAGGCGGCACCGGTCTCGTCGAGGCCGACCGCGAGGGTGTTCTCACGGTCGGCGACGTCGGGCGGCCCGAGCGTCAGGACGGTCACGCCCGAGGGCATGCGGAGCTGGTCCATCTGGTTGTCGACCGGCTCGGAGAAGACGATCGCCTCGACGTCCTGGCCGATGAGGGAGTCCACCGCGGGTTGGAGCTCCTCGGCGGTCGCGGTCACCGTTCGGACCACGGCGAGGCTGTAGCCGTTCGTGCGGCAGGCCTGCTCGACGCCGGTGAGCATCGCCGTCGGGCCGTACAGGTTCGTGCCGATGGTGATGAGGCCGACGCGGCGGGAGCGCTGGGACTTCAGGGAGCGGGCGGCGGCGTTCGGGCGGAAACCGAGCTCGGCGATCGCGGCCTCGACCTTGGCGCGCACGGCCTCGGTGACGTGGGGCTCGTCGTTCACCACGCGGGAGACGGTCTTCTGGGAGACACCGGCGAGGGCGGCGACGTCGGTCATCGAGGCGGGGCGCAGGCGGCGGACGGGGGCGGTGTCGCTCATGTGCCAGCTCCTTCGCTGCAGCCTCGGGCCCGAGGGGGATCGGGTGTGGGAGACAGGTAACCACGGGGTTGTCTACGTAGTCAAGGGTCATCTTCCTCGTACCGCTCGCACCCGTGAGGTTGTACCGTTCGCTGATGTGCAGCATTCTGGGCTTCGTCGCCGTGCCCGTGGCGATGATTCGGGGAGGATGAACATGAGCACTGACGAGCGGTGATCACTGACTGCGCACCGGGGAACCGGCGACTCTGCGCAACCGATCGACGGTAGCGAGCGATGAGCGGGTCGCGAACGAGACCATCCGTCGCCCTCGCCGTCGGCGCCTGCTGCGCGGCGTTGCTCGCGATCGACAACCTGCTGGGCTTCACCGGGCACCACGTCCTCGGTGCGATCGCCGTGCCCGTCCTGGCCGCGACGTCGGTGGCAGCAGGGTCGATGGCTGCCGCTGGTGGAGCGTTCACCCGCGATGCCGTGCGCATCTTCGTCGCCGCTGGCGTCGTCGGCTTCGTGGCGACGCTGTCCCCGGCGACCAGCAGTCAGCTGTGGTTCCCCATCGCGCTCGTCCTGCAGGCACTCGTCCCGCTCGCCTTCGTCGCAGCTGGGGCCCTCTCCGCGCGGCGGCCCGTGGAACCCCGTGCCGTCCGCGTGCTCGGGATGCTGCTCCTGGTGCCGGCCACCGCGTGGATCGTCACCGCGTTCGCGTCGGTTGCGCTCGTGGTGTTCCTGATCGCGCAGACCTGCACGCTGCTCGTCGCGGCAGCCACGGAACTGCGTCCGGTCCTCCGCCGGGCGTGGGGACTCGCGCGCGGGCTCTGGTCGAGCGCTGATGTCCGTTGAGGCGTTCGTGCATCAGACGCTTCGACCGCGGATCGCGTGGTCGGGGAACTCACGCGCTCCGCGGAGTGGCGCGGGGCATCACTGCTGAGTCTCATGGGTGACAGCCGTCGCCGCTGACGCCCGCTCCCCCGACTCGCTCGCTGACGACGGGTGCGTCAGCGCATCACGGATGATCCGGCGCGGGTCGTACCGACGCGGGTCGAGCTCGGACCAGTCGATCTCGACGCCGATCTCCTCCTCGACCTGGGCCTTCGTGGATTCCGCCCAGTGACGGAGCTGTCGGACGAACCCGGCCAGCTGCTGCGCGAGACCGACGAGGCGGTGCGGTCCGACGAAGACCGCGGCGACGATCCCGATGACGATCAGCTTATCGGCGTCCACGGTGCGCTCCGCTCAGCCCGAGGCGGTGTCGTCACTCGGCGGGCGTCGTCGGGGTCGACGTCGCGGCGGGAGCAGAGTCGCCGGTCGGGGTGCCGTGCGGCTCAGTGTCGCGGACCTCGCGGCGGAAGATCGTGAGCGACTGCCCGAGACCCTTCGCCAGGGCGGGGAGCTTGGTGGCGCCGAAGAGCAGGATGACGATGCCGAGGATGACGAGCAGGTGGATGCCGGTGAGGTTGCCGAGCACGGTGTTCTCCTTCGAGGGTTCGGGTCGTGGACGAGGGTCGGTGGGTCCGCACGGTCGACGCGGTCACCGGACGGCCTTCGGGCCGGAGGCCAGACGGACGTCGTCGATGGTCGGCAGGTCGGCCCCGCGCCGTCCGACCGTGATCGCCGCGGCGATGGAGCACGTCCGACCCAGCTCCTCCAGCGCGGTGCCGTCGAGGTGCCCCAGCGACGAGCCACTGCCCGTCGACGACGAGTCCGCCGGCCACGGCCGCGAGCAGGTCAACTGCCAGAGGAGCGCCGCGGTGTAGGTGTCCCCCGCGCCCACCGTGTCGATGACGGCCGCGCGCTCCCCCGGCACCGTCACCCGCTCCGAGGCCGTGGACAGGATGGATCCCGACGCCCCGGCGGTGACGACGGCGAGCTCCGCCCCGAGCGCGATGATCGCGTCGAGCACCGCGTCGGTGTCACGCCCGGGCCAGAGCCATGCCGCGTCCTCGTCGGAGAGCTTCACCACGGTCGCCAGGGCCGCCAGCTCCTCGAACCGGGCGCGTGCTGCGGACCGGGTGCCGAGCAGGGCGGGGCGGACGTTCGGGTCGAACGAGACGATCCCACCGGCGGCCGTGGTCCGTTCGGCCGCAGCGAGCACCTTCTCTGCCCCCGGCTGGAGGAACGCGGCGATCGATCCGACGTGCAACCACGCCGGTGTCCGCTGGAGGCGCGGGAGGTCCCACTCGATGTCGAACGCGTAGCTGGGCTGCCCGTCCGCACCGAGCAGCACCGTCGCGGATGACGTCCGGGCAGCGCCGAAGCCCCCGGCGACGAGCTGGACGCCCGAGGCCTCGAGGTGCTGCGCGATGCGCCGTCCTCGCTCGTCCGCACCGAGCCAGGTCGCGAACTCGACCTCGGCGCCGAGCCGCCCCAGGCCGAGCGCAACGTTCGCGGGCCCGCCGCCGGGGACCTCGCGGCCCTGACCGACGACGTCGACCAGCGCTTCGCCGGCGACGGTGATCATCGACACGTCCGTGTCCTTCCCGGACCGGCGACGGGGCCGTACCGCAGCGACATCAGGCAGTCCCGGCCCCGGCGACGACCGCTCGCGGAGCGGACGCCACCGAGGTGACCGCGCACTCGAGCGGCCACCACGACGCGCCCTCCGGGGCCTCGACTGTCCACGGCGGTGCCTGCACCGGGTAGACCCGCGTCGTGACGGAGCGTCCGGCGCTGGTGAAGACCTCGACCACGGAGCCGTCGAGCAGCACGCGCACCGCGGGCCGGTCCGCCGCGGCGTCGAACGGACGACGGATCTCGGCGGGGCGCCGGTCCGCGCGCTGGTCAGTGCTGGCGCAGGACCGGTCGACGGTGAGCGTGTCCGCCTCGGTGTCGACGACGATGTCGAGGAACTCGGCGTCGGAGAACCGGACCCGGATGCGGCCGGTGACCGGGTCCTGGAGCACGATCTCGGCCTGGGCGCCGATCGTCTCCGCGCGGCCGTCCGTCGCCGAACCGACGCGCAGCGCATCGAGGGCCGGGTGGGGCTCGGTCAGGAGCCGTCCGTCCGCGACCCAGGCGCGGCGCGGCAGGGAGATCGCACCCGACCAGCCGGCCTGCTCGGTCCACTCCTGGGTCCGGCCCTCGGTGATCCACCCGAACAGCACCGGGCCCCACGACCCCGTCCGCATCACCGAGGCCGCGTAGAAGTGCTGCCCGTCGTCGATCCGGGAGGGCCTCGGGGCACCGGTCAGGGGCACCGCGAGCACGTCGCCGGGCCCCTCCGCGTGGGACCAGGACGCGACGATCGCCACGTCGGCGCCGTCGATCGTGATGATCTGCGGGCACTCCCAGCCCTCGCCGGTGTCGATGCCGTGCACCGTCGCGCGCGGCATGGCGACGAGGTCGCCGACGAACGCCCAGGCGACACCGTCGGTCGAGCGGTAGTGCCGGACGGACGCCACCTGGTCGGCGTCCGCGGCGCCGACGGCCATCGACCACCCGTCTCCGTCGGACCACACGAACGGGTCGCGGAACATCGTGATCGATTCCTCGGCTCCGGGGTCCGCGACGACCTGCACGGGGGCTCCGAAGGTGGCTCCGCCGTCGGTGGACTCGGCGAGCAGCACCGACTGGAAGGGGCTGTGGTCGACCTTGCCGGAGTAGTAGGCGCGGACGACCCCGTCGTGCAGGACGGTGTTGCCCGACCAGGCACCACCGGAGTCGGCACCGCCCGGGACCGGCACGATCGCCGGACGGTGGAGCGTCCAGTGCACGAGGTCGTGGCTCGTCACGTGTCCCCACTCCACCGGGACGTCGAGGTCGACGCGCGGCCGGGACTGGAAGTACAGGTGGGCCTGCCCGCCGATGTCGATCGGGCCGTTCGGGTCGTTGACGTACCCGCGGGGCAGGCGGACGTGGAACTGCGGGAGGTGGTGGTCGGCTGGTGCGATCACGGTCGGTGCTGCTTCCTGGGACGGGGTGGGGACGGCGCGGGCGTCGGCCGGCGGGGCCACTGCCGAAGGCGCCTCGGTCACGGGGGTGTCGGTCATCGTGACGACCCCGCCGTGACGCCCTCGATGAAGTACCGCTGGGCGACGATGAACAGCAGCACGCTCGGGATCATCGTCAGGACCACGCCGGCGAGCACGACCGAGATCGAGCCGGTGCCGAGGTTGCCCTGCAGGCCGACGAGGCCGAGCGGGAGCGTGAACGTGTCCTGCTGGTTCAGGAAGATCAGCGGCCGGTAGTACTCGGCCCAGAACCCGGAGAAGTTCAGGATCGCGAGCGTCGCGATCGCCGGGCTGGCCATCCGCGAGTACACGTGCCAGAAGACGCCGAACTGCGTCGCTCCGTCGATGCGCGCCGCCTCACCGAGCTCCTTCGGCATCTGCATGAAGTACTGCCGCATCAGGAAGGTGCCGAACGCGCTGCCGAGGGCCGGGACGATGAGCGAGGCGATGGAGCCGGTCAGTCCCATGTCCTTCAGGATGACGAACACCGGGATGATGATCGTCTGGATCGGCACCATCATGGTGGCGAGGAAGATCCCGAAGATCGTGTTCTTCCCCGGGAAGCTGATCATCGCGAACGCGTAGCCCGAGAGCGTGCAGGTGATGGTCTGGCCGACCACGATGAGCAGTGTGACGAGCACGCTGTTCACGAAGAACTGGCCGATCGGGATCTGGTTGAACACGGCCGCGTAGTTGCTGAAGTCCCACGAGAGCGGGATCCACTGCGGCGGGTTGTCGAACGACTCGGCCGGGGTGCGGAGCGAGGTGGTCAGGGTCCAGAGCAGCGGCCCGAGCGCGAACACCGCGGCGATGATCAGGATGACCAGCCCGATGACGCTGCCGACCTTCGCCACCGGTCGGCGGCGACGGACGATGTGGGCGACGCTCGGCTGCGCGACGGTCTCCGGCGCGTGGAGCGGGTTGATGACGTCGGTGGTCGTCATTGGTAGAACACCAGCTTTCGTGCGGCGATGAACTGGATCCCGGTGATGATGCCGATGATGACGAGCAACAGGATCGCGATGGCGGAGGCGAACCCGAACTGCAGGTTCTGGAAGCCGGCCTGGTAGAGGGAGATGGTCGCGGTCGTCGTCGCGGTGCCCGGCCCGCCCTTCGTCATGATGAACGGCTGGTCGAACAGTTGCATCGCGTTGATCATCGCGATCACGGTGGCGAAGAGGATCGTCGGGCTGATCAACGGGATCTTGATCCGGAAGAGGGTGCGCCACGGCCCGGCTCCGTCGATCGCTGCGGCCTCCTGGACGTCGACCGGCACGGACATCAGGGCGGCCACGAACAGGACGAACGTGAACCCCACCTGCTGCCAGACCACCACGAGCACGACCGTGACCTTCGCCCAGAACGGGTCGTTGAGCCAGTGCGCGCCCGGGAGCCCGATCTCGTTCAGGTAGTAGTTGATGAGCCCGAACTTGGTGTCGAAGATGTAGCCCATGAAGATCGACACCGCCGCGGACGACGCGAGCAGCGGCAGGTAGAACGACGTCCGGAAGAACACGCGCGTGGCGTTGCGCTTCCGGTTGTTCGCCAGCACCGCCAACAGCATGCCGAGCGAGATCTGCAAGGCGACGATGCAGACCGCGAGCACGACGGTCACCCCGAACGAGGCCAGGACCGGACCGTCGGTGAACAGCCGCACGTAGTTGTCCAGGCCGACGAACTTCGGGCTGCTGATCACGTCCCACGACGTGAAGGAGAGCCCGAGCGACGCGAGGATCGGGATGAAGGTGAAGACGGCGACGAAGACCACCGCCAGTCCGATCATCGCGTAGCCGAACGAGGCTTCACGGCGCCGGACGCGCTTGGCCGCCGGGCGGCGGGCTGCGACCTCGGCAGCCCGCCGGGAGCGGAATCCTGTCGTCGCGGTCATCACGACGCCTGCGCGGCGGCCTTCTCGATGTCGGCCTGCAGACCGTCGAGCGCCTTCTTCGCGTTGCCGGACGAGATCGCCTGGGTGGTGCGCTGGTTGAGGGCCGTCGCGAGCGCGTTGTAGTAGGGCGGTGCGGAGATCGGCACCGAGTTGTCGAGCTGGTCGTAGAACACCGACCAGTGCTCCGGCCCCGTGGTCTCGTACCGATCGGCCGTCAGCAGCGACTTCTGCGCCGGTGTCGTGACGTTGCCGGGCCAGAGCGCGTCGAAGCTCTCCGGCTGCACCATGAGCTTGATGACCTCGAACGCCAGGTCCTTCTGCTTCGACGAGTCGAAGATGCCGTACCCGCCGGCACCGAAGAGCGACTTGTTGCTCTTCCACGTCGGGAACTCCACGACGTCGAAGCTGCCGTCCTTCATGCCCGCGTTGTGGAGACCACCCGCCCAGAACCCACCACCGATCGTCATGCCGATGCGCCCGGACGCGAAGAGGCCCTGCAGCGTGCCGCCACCACCGACGTCGGGCGACGGGGACGCCCCCGACTTCTGCAGGTCGATCACGTACTGCAGCGCCTCGACCGCGGCGTCGGAGTTCGCCGTGGGGTCGCCCCACTTCCAGCCACCCTTGCGGCCACTCACGCCCACGGCGTTGCCGTCGAACGCCTTGCTGCCCCAGAGCCAGTCGCCGCCGGAGTAGCGACCCTCCTCGAGGAGGTTGCCGTCGTTCGCGTAGAGGAACGAGGTCCAGCTGCCCCAGAGCCGCACGACCCAGTCGAACGCGTAGGTGCTGCCGCCGACCTTGGCCAGGCTCTCCGCCGACGAGTGGAAGTCGTCCATCGACCAGTTCGCGGCCGGACGCGAGAGCCCCGCCTTGTCGAACAGCGACGTCGAGTAGAACATGCTGCCGGCGTTGAAGCTGTCGGGCAGCGTGTAGAGGTGCCCCTGGTACATCGTCGACTCGACCAGCGAGGGGTGGATGCCCTTGAAGTACGTCGACAGCCCGGACAAGTTCTTGGTGACGAGGTCGTCGAGCGGCGTCAGCAGGTTCTTCGAGGCGAGCAGCTGCTGCCCCTCGGTCGCGACACTGACGATGTCGGGCACGTCCCCGGAAGCGATCTGCGTGAGCACCTTCGCCAGGAAGTCGTTCCAGTCGGTGCCGTTGATCGCCGTGACCTGCAGCTTCGCCGTCTTGTCGAGCTGCCGGATCTTCGGCTCGATGGCCTTCTGGAGTGCGGTCGCCGCGCTCTGCTCCCCGAAGTAGAGCATCTTGATCGTGCCCGTCGCGCCACCGCCACTGCCGGAGGTGGAGCACGCCGCGAGCGATCCGATGCCGGCCAGTGCGAGTCCGGCACCACCGAACTTGAACAGCGTGCGTCGGTCGATCGGAGTGCTGAATCCGTTCGCCATGGGTCGCTCCTCTCTGAGCGATCGTGGCCCCGTCGAGTCGGAGCCAATACGTATTTGCTCGCTGACTGTACACACGTCGTCCAGATGAGGCAATACGTATTTGCTTCTGCCATGATGAGCATGTCGAAGGAGGACAGATGGCGAGCCGAAAGCAGACGGAACCGTCGCACCGCGTCACGATGAAGGACGTCGCGCGGCATGCCGGCGTCTCGCAGCCGACGGTCTCGTTCGTGCTGAACGACCGGCGCGACGTCTCGATCGCCGCGGACACCCGGGCCCGCGTGCTCGAGTCGGCGAAGGCGCTCAACTTCCAGCCGAACCGTGCCGCGCAGTCCCTCCGGTCGAACCGGTCCTACACGGTCGGGGTCATCGCGGACCGGCTCGTCTCCCAGCCCTACGCCGGTCACATCGTGCTGGGTGTGCAGCAGGCCGTGCAGGAAGCCGGGTACGTCTGCTTCGTCGTCGAGACCGCGCAGACGTCCGACGGCGGCACGGCGGCCGTCGCGAACCTCGTGCAGCAGGGCGTCGCCGGCCTGATCTACGCCGCCCCCGGCCCCGAGGACGTCACGCCGGTGTCGGGCGTCGAGGGCGTGCCGACGGTCTTCGTGAACTGCTTCCCGCCGGACGGCGCCCCGGCCGTCACCGTGCTGGCCGACGAGTTCCAGGGTGGCCACGACGTCGCCGCTGCCGTGTTCGCCGCCGGGCACACCGACGTCGCGTTCCTCGGCGGTCCGGAGGACGACTACGCCTGCCGCGAGCGCAAGCGCGGGTTCGACGAGGCCGCGGCCGAAGCCGGTCTCCGAGCAGACGCCGTCCCCGTCCGGTACGGCACCTACCAGGTGGGCTCCGGCTACGACCTCGCGATGGAGTTCCTCGCCGACGACCCGCCGACCGCCCTCGTGTGCGGGAACGACCGCATGGCCGTCGGCGCACTGATGGCGGCGCAGTCCCTCGGGCTCCGCTGCCCGGAAGACGTCAGCATCGTCGGCTTCGACGACCAGCCCGACCTCGCCGACCAGATGCACCCGCCGCTGACCACGGTCGCGCTCCCCCACCAGCAGATGGGCTTCGACGCCGGCACGCTCCTGCTCGCCGAGACGCACGATCCCGGGCGCCACCTCGTCCCCTGCGAGTACGTCCCGCGAAGCTCCCTCGCAACGCCACGGGACGCCCCAGCCCCCGCACCCGATCCGCAGGAGTCCGAGTGACCGCCGAACCGAGCACCCACTTCCGCCCGCCGAACGGCTTCATGGGCGACGTCATCCCGTTCGCGGCCGACGACCGGGCGTGGCTGTACTACCTGCTCGACGAACGGCCGGACGCGGCACCCGTCGACCGTGCGACGGGCATGCCCTGGGGCGCGGTCTCGACGACGGACTTCGTGACCTTCGAGGACCACGGCGTCGTGCTCCCCTCGGGCGGACCCGACGCCAGCGACTTCGACTGCTACACGGGCAGCGTCGTCCGCGACGACTCCGGGCTCCTGCACCTGTTCTCCACCGGCCACAACCCGCGCATCACCACCGACACCGACCTCGGCCGGAAGGACGTCCAGGTCGTCTGCCACGCAACCTCCGACGGGGACCTCACGCGCTGGACGAAGCACCCCGAGTGGGACCTGCCAGCACTCTCCGGCTACGCGCCCGAGGACTGGCGCGACCCGTTCGTCTTCCGCCCGTCGCCCGAGCGCCCCTGGCAGATGCTCCTCGCGACCCGCCGCCCGGACGAGCCCTACCGCCGCTCCGGTCTCGTCGCCCGCCTCGAGTCGGACGACCTCGTCACCTGGCGCGACGCCGACCCGATCTGGGCGCCGCACCGGTTCATCGCCCACGAGTGCCCGGACGTCTTCCGGTGGGGCGACTGGTGGTACCTCGTGTACTCCGAGTTCTCCGACGCGTTCTGCACGCGCTACCGCGTCGCGACGTCGCCCGACGGACCGTGGCTCGCGCCCGCCGACGACACCGTCGACGGCCGCGCGTTCTACGCTGCGAAGACCGTCGCCCTCGGCGAGGACCGCTTCTTCGTCGGGTGGATCGCCACGAAGGAGGGTGAGCGCGACGCCGGGGCGTGGCAGTGGGCCGGCACCATGGCGACCCTCCAGGCGCACCAGCGACCGGACGGATCGTTGGGCTTCGACCTCCCCCGGACGCTCCGAGCGGCGTACGCGAACGAGGTCGACGTCACCGATGTCTTCACACCCGTGAACGGCGCAGCACCGGTCGTCGGAGACGGCGCATCGAGCCGCTTCGCATCCTGGACCGGGCCGGAACTCCCCGCCGAGGCGCTCGTCACGATCGAGCTCGACGTCGCCCCGGACACCCGGTCGTTCGGCGTGCTCCTGCGCACCAGCGACGACGCGGAAGCCGGCTACGCGCTCCGCCTCGAACCGGACCGCTCCCGACTCGTCCTCGATCGGTGGCCGCGCGGTACGACCGGCGGTGAGCAGTGGCAGATCCTCGGTGACGTCCCGCACGCGGTCGAGCTCGAGCGCCCGGTCCCCCTCGCTCCCGGCCCGCACCGCATCGACGTGCACCTCGACGGCGACCTCTGCGTCGCCGTCGTCGACGGTTCCGTCGCGTTGAGCACGCGCCTCTACGATCGCCCGTCCGGGCGTCTCGCGCTCTTCGCGCAGGACGGCGCGTTCGCGCTGACCCGGGTCACCGTCAGCACTCGCTGACGGGCTCCGCACTGACGGACGGGAGGCGCG
>NZ_MJGR01000024.1:0-49381 GCF_001865105.1 Curtobacterium sp. MCBA15_016 | reverse complement strand
GGCGCGGTGCCAGCTGGCACCGCGCCTCCAGTCCGTCAGTCGTCCTCGTGCGCAGCCAGGGTGGCGAGCACGAGCTTCGCGATCCGCCGTTGGCCGGAGTCGTTCGGGTGGATGCCGTCCGTCGAGTAGATCCCCGTGCCGGAGTGGTCGGCCTGCGGGAACGTGTCCGCCATGCCGACGAAGGCGGCGCCACCCTTCGCTGCGGCGTTCTCGATCTCGGCGAGGTAGGTCGACCACGGGCTCGCCATGCCGTCCGTCATGCTCGAGGCCGGGTCGAACTCACCGATCACGAGCAGCGAGGGCTTCGTGGGGAGCGCCGCGAGGGCCTTCAGGAACGCCACGTACTGCGTCCCGAGTTCCTCGGGGGTGAGCTTCGACGCGTCGTTGCCACCCAGCGTGATCGTGACGAGGTCCGGAGCAGCACGACGCATCGCTGTCAGGAACCCCTCCTGGTCCTCGGTGAAGGTCGCGATCGTCGCTCCGGAGTGGGCGGAGTCGTAGCGGTGGATGCCCTTGCCCCGATCGCCGTCGAAGATCGTGAACCCCAGCAGGGAGAACGGCGAGACAGCGGTGACGGTCACCGTGTGCTCCCCGCTCGACAACCCGTCCACCGTCGTCGTCGTGCCGGTGCTGGCGGACCCCGTCGTGGCGACGATCTCCGGTGCGGCTCCGTCGACGCTGTAGGTGAAGTCACCGGACCCGGGGTAGCGCGCCCACCAGATGTCGATCCCGGTGCCCGTGAAGGCGTAGGTCCGCGAAGCGCCTGCCTGCATCGCGACCGATCGGTAACCGAGGTCGGGTGCGGTGGCGTCGAACTGGCTCGACCCCGTGCTCGCGGTCGCCCAGTCACCCCACGTCGAGTCCGGCCCGTACACGGCGAACTGTGCCGGGAGGTACCCGGCGCCACCGGTGACACCGTCCGTCGGGTGCTCCGTGCGGAGCCCGTCGAGCGTGAGGTCCATCCACCGGGTGGAGCGGGCGGAGGCGCCCTGCCCCTCGGTGATCGAGTCCCCCAGGGCGACCCAGTTCGCGGGTTCGTCGGCCCGGTCGGCCACGGCCGCGTTCCAGGTGGCGAGGGGATCGGCGGCCTTCGGGGCCGTCTGCGTGGAGCACCCCGAGACGACGGTCGCCAGGAGTGCGACGGCCACGCCGGCCACGACCCGGGCTCCCCCTCGACGCCGTCCACGAACAGTGCTCCGCAGTGGACCGTTCACGTTGCCTCCCGTGCGTTGGGATGTGGACCGCGACCGAGCGCCGGGTCGGGCAATGCTACGCGCCCCGCTCGCGGACCCGGAACGAGGCGTCGCCACTGACGAGCTCGCGTGACCACGCGACCTCGCGTCCGAGCTGCCCGGTCGACGTGAAGAGGCGCACCTGTTGCGTTCCGGGCAGGACGGAAGCGAGCACGTCGCGGTCTGCCGGAGTGAAGCCGAGCTTCTGCCAGAAGGGCCCCGACCGCCGCGAGAACAACCACGCTCGACCCGCGCCCGCTCGAGCCGCTTCAGCCAGCGCGAAGCACGCGAGCCGCGTACCGGCCCCGGACGCCCGCATCGAGCCGGACACCGCGACGCTCCGGATCAGGGCGTGCGCGCCGTCCGCGCTGAGCTCGAATCCGGTGCTGCCGATGATCCCGCCCTCGGGTCCGCGTTCGAGCCAGATCTGCACGGCCAGCGAGTCGAGGCCGGCGACCGTCAGGTCGGCCTCGAGCAGGAACGTCCGCAACTCGTCCAGGTCGTCGCTCGTCGCTCGTGTGCAGGGCACGACTCGTCCTCGTCCGGTGACGACTACGAGAGCAGCTGCTGGAACACCGCGACGGCCCGACCGATCCCGACGATGATGCCGATGACGACGACGGCGATGCTGATCCACAGCGGCCAGATGGGCCGTCCGGGTGCGACCTTGCGGACGACGACGTACCGGCCGATGACGTAGACGATCGGCGACAGGAACGCCCACGGCCACGAGAACGGCCGGACGACGCCCCGCCGCCCGAGTGCCCGGTGGTCGAAGAACGCGAGCACGACGTTCGCGGCGTACAGGAGCACGGAGAACGCCTGCAGCAGGAAGTACCCGGCGGTGTAGATCGAGGTCGGGTCGACCGTCCGGACGCCTCCCGGACCGACGCCGTACCGGACCTGCGGCTCGTAGAGGAAGGTGACGGGGAGGGAGAGCAGCGGGAGCAGCGCGAGGACCCAGACGAACACGGTGTCCGTCGGCACGTGCTCGGGAAGCCGCTGGCGGGGCAGCTGCGCGGGCGGCGGGCCGACCTGCACGGTCCACTGGGTGCCGTCCCACCACCGGGTGGCGTGTTGACCGGACGGGTCGGGGTACCAGCCTGGCGGCGTCGGTGACGACACGGTGCGCTCCTCGGGGGTCGGCGGGAGCATCGAACCCCCGCCCCGACCGTAGTGCAGCACGGCGGCCGAGTGCACCTACGCCCTCGCCGGACCCACCTCGTCCGGAGCGACGTCCTTCTGCACCGCGAACTGCGTCCGGTGCAGTTCCTCGTACCGCCCGCCCGCCGCGAGCAGCTCCTCGTGCGTCCCGCGCTCCACGATCGAGCCGTCCTCGACGACGAGGATCTGGTCCGCGCTCCGGATGGTGGAGAGTCGGTGCGCGATCACCATCGCCGTGCGTCCCTCGAGCGCCTCGCTGAGCGCGGCCTGCACCGCAGCCTCCGAGGTGGAGTCGAGGGCCGCCGTGGCCTCGTCGAGGATGACCACCCGCGGCTGGGCGAGCAGGAGCCTCGCGATCGTCATCCGCTGCCGCTCCCCGCCGGACAGCCGGTAGCCGCGCTCCCCCACCATCGTGTCGAGCTGGTCCGGCAGGGACCGGATCAGCGTCTCGAGGCGCGCGCGGCGGACCGCGTCCCACACCTCGTCGTCAGAGGCGTCCGGCCGGGCGAGCCGCAGGTTCGAGCGGATGGTCTCGTGGAACAGGTGCCCGTCCTGGGTCACCATGCCCATCGTGTGCCGGAGGGACTCGAAGGTCACGTCCCGGACGTCCTCGCCGGCGAGCCGGACGGCGCCCTGGTCGACGTCGTAGAGCCGCGAGAGCAGCTGCGCGATCGTGGACTTGCCCGCGCCGGAGGTCCCGACGAGCGCGACGGTCTGCCCGGGCTCAATCCGGAACGAGATGCCGTGCAGCACCTCGTCCCCGCCCCGGGTGTCGAGCGTGGAGACCTCCTCCAGCGACGCCAGCGACACCCGGTCCGCGGACGGGTAAGCGAACCGGACGTCGTCGAACTCCACCGCGACCGGCCCGTCCGGCACCGTCACCGCGTCGGGCTTCTCCTGGATGAGCGGCTCCAGGTCGAGGACCTCGAACACCCGCTCGAAGCTGACGACCGCGCTCATGATCTCCACCCGGGCGTTCGCGAGGCTGGTCAGCGGCACGTACAGCCGGGTGAGGAGGAGCGCGAGCGTGACCACGTCACCCGTGTTCAGCTGGCCGCCGAGCGCGAGGACCCCGCCGAGGCCGTACACGAGCGCGAGGGCGAGGGCCGCGACGAGCGTCAGGGCCGTGACGAAGACGAACTGCAGCATCGCGGTGCGCACCCCGATGTCCCGGACGCGCGCCGCACGGACGCGGAACTCCTCGGACTCCTCCTCCGGCCGACCGAAGAGCTTGACGAGGGTGGCTCCCGGTGCGGAGAAGCGCTCGGTCATCTGCGTGCTCATCGCCGAGTTGTGGTCGGCGGCCTCGCGACGCAGGGCCGCGAGCCGACCACCCATGCGGCGAGCCGGCACCAGGAAGAGCGGCAGCATGAGCACCGCGATCACCGTCACGAGCCACGACGTGCTGAGCATCACGGCGAGGGTGAGGACGAGCGCCACGAGGTTCGTGACCACGCCGGACAGCGTGCCGCTGAAGGCCTGCTGCGCTCCGATCACGTCGTTGTTGAGGCGGCTGACGAGCGCGCCCGTCCGGGTCCGGGTGAAGAAGGCGATCGGCATCTTCTGCACGTGGTCGAACACCGCCGTCCGCAGGTCGAGGATCACCCCTTCACCGATGCGGGCGGAGTACCACCGGGTCGCGAGCGACGAGGCAGCGTCGGCCACGGCGACGACGGCGATGACCACCGCGAGCCAGACGATCGTGCCGACCGCGCCACGAGCGGCGATGACGTCGACCACCTGGCCGGCGAGCACCGGAGTCGCGACCGCGAGGAACGCGCCGACGATCGAGAGCGCGATGAAGACCACGAGCTTGGCGCGGTACGGCGTCGCGAACGTCATGATGCGCCGGAGCGACTCGCGGGAGAACCCGTTCCTGCCGTCCTTGGCGGTGGAGATCTTGTAGAGCGAGCTCCAGGCCGCGCCTTCCATGCTCATGGCAGTTCCCTCCGCACCGCGGAGTCGACGCGGGCCGGCAGCCAGGATACGGCGGTCCGTCGCGCCCCGCGCCGGTCGCGGGAGCCTGGAGGCGCGACCCGCCTGACGGAGGCGGGTCGCGCCTCCAGGCTGGTCACCGCGCGAGCGGCTCGACACCGTAACTCGTGACCACCGCTCGCAACTCGTCCAGGTACGCCTGCGCCTGGACGGTGAGGGGAACCGAGGCGTGGGCGATCCACCCGATCTCGATGCGTTCGTCGACGTCGAGCGGGATGGCGACGATCTCGGGGTCGAGGTCGTCGCTGATGAGGCCCGTCGAGATCGTGTACCCACCGAGGCCGATCATGAGGTTGAAGATCGTCGCCCGGTCCGAGACCCGGATCTCCCGCTTGCTCGACATCGTCGACAGGATCTCCTCGGCCAGGTAGAAGGAGTTGTTCGCGCCCTGGTCGAACGTGAGTCGGGGCAGGTCGGCGAGGTCCTCGAGGGTCGCGCGCTCCCGCGACGCGATCGGGTTCCGCCGCGACACGAAGATGTGCGGCTGGGCGACGAACAGCGGGGTGAACACGACACCGGCGTCCCGCAGCAGCTTCCCGAGGACCTGCTTGTTGAAGTCGTTGCGGTAGAGGATGCCGACCTCGCTCCGCAGGGTGCGGACGTCCTCGATGATGTCCCAGGTGCGCGTCTCGCGGAGCGAGAACTCGTACTCGTCCGCGGCCGCCGCTTCGACCATCCGGACGAAGGCCTCGACGGCGAACGAGTAGTGCTGCGCCGACACCCCGAGCAACCGACGCGATGCCTGCCTGCCGACGTACCGCTGCTCGAGCAGGGAGACCTGCTCGACGACCTGCCGGGCGTACCCGAGGAACTCGACGCCGTCGACGGTGAGCACGACACCCCGGGCCGAACGGGTGAAGAGTGGGCGACCGATCCGTGTCTCGAGGTCCTTCATCGCCGCGGACATGGTCGGCTGCGACACGTAGAGCAGATCGGCCGCAGCGCTCATCGAGCCCTCGGTCGCGACCTCGATGAAGTACCGGAGCTGCTGCAGGGTGATGTCGTTCGAGACCCGTGCCATAGGCCGAGGCTATACCGCCGCATAGTGTCTCGGTATTACCTGATGGCCTCGGGATCCCGCCATGATCGACACATCATGGCGAGCGAGATCACCTTCAGCATCACCCGGACCCGGTTCGACGAGGACTACTCCCCGTCGGACAGCTCCCGGCTGACCACGAACTTCGCCAACCTGGCGCGCGGCGAGCGCCGGCAGGAGAACCTCCGTGCTGCGCTGGCGATGATCGACGAGCGCGCGAACGAGCTCTCGGCTGCCGGTGATCGCTACCGCCTGCAGCTCGACATCGTCTCGGCCGCACTGCAGTTCTCCGACGGTGGATCGGACGCCGAGTTCCCGCTGCTCGAGATGCTCGACGTCACGATCGTCGACCAGCACACCGGCGAGCACCACCACGGCATCCTCGGCAACAACTTCTCGTCGTACCTGCGCGACTACGACTTCTCGGTGCTGCTGCCGTCGGCGCCGGGCCTGCCGTCCGACTTCGGTGTGCTGCACGGGGCCCTCTTCCAGCGGTTCCTTTCGTCGTCGGCGTTCCACGACGGCTTCAGCGCCGAGCCCGTCGTCTGCATCAGCGTCTCGACGAGCCAGACCTACCGCCGGACCGGGTACGTCCACCCCGTCCTCGGCGCCGAGTACGAGCACGAGCACTCCTCCCTCACCGACGACTACTTCGGCCGGATGGGCATGCGGGTCCGGTACTTCCAGCCCGCCGGCGCGTCGGCCCCGCTGGCGTTCTACACGCGCGGCGACCTGACCGGGGACTACACGGACCTCCAGCTCATCGGCACGATCGCCACCATGGAGACGTTCCAGAAGATCTACCGCCCGGAGATCTACGCCGCGAACACCCCGGCCGGCAGCACGTACCGCCCCACCCTCGACCACACCGACTTCACGCCCACACCGGTCACCTACGACCGCGAGGAGCGCAGCCGCCTCGGGATCACCCAGGGCCGGTGGACCGAGGAGCACCTCGTGACGCCACACCACGCGCTCCTCTCGCAGTTCGCTGCCGAACCCGTCCCCGCCCGCTGACCGTCTGGACCCGCACCCGCATGAGTTCTCTCCTCCCCACCGCGATCGTCGGCAGCCTGCCGAAGCCGTCCTGGCTCGCCGAGCCCGAGCGCCTCTGGTCCCCCTGGCAGCTCGACGGCGCCGCCCTGACCGAGGGCAAGCAGGACGCACTCCGATCCGCCGTGCACGAGCAGGAGCACCGCGGGATCGACATCGTCAGCGACGGCGAGCAGACCCGCCAGCACTTCGTCACGACGTTCATCGAGCACCTCGACGGCATCGACCAGGAGCGCAAGGAGACCGTCCGGATCCGCGACCGCTACGACGCTGCCGTCCCCACGGTCGTCGGCGCAGTGAGTCGCCCCGCCCCGGTGTTCGTCGACGACGCCAAGTTCCTCCGCGCGCAGACCGACCGGCCGATCAAGTGGGCGCTCCCCGGGCCGATGACCATGATCGACACGCTCTCCGACCAGCACTACAAGTCTCGCGAGAAGCTGGCGTGGGAGTTCGCCACGATCCTCAACCAGGAAGCCCGGGAGCTCGAGGCCGCCGGCGTCGACATCATCCAGTTCGACGAGCCCGCCTTCACCGTGTTCCACGACGAGGTGCAGGACTGGGGCGTCGCCGCGCTCGAACGCGCCACCGAGGGCCTCCGCGCCGAGACCGCCGTGCACATCTGTTACGGGTACGGCATCGAGGCGAACAACAAGTGGAAGGAGACGCTCGGGGCGGAGTGGCGGCAGTACGAGCAGTCGTTCCCGCTGCTGCAGCAGTCGTCGATCGACATCGTGTCGCTCGAGTGCATCCACTCGCACGTGCCCCTCGACCTCGTGGAGCTCATCCGGGGGAAGAAGGTCATGCTCGGGGCGATCGACGTCGCGACCGAGGTCGTCGAGACCCCGGACGAGGTCGCTGAGGTGCTGCGGCGGGCGCTCGAGTTCGTGGATGCGGACAAGCTCATCCCGAGTTCGAACTGTGGGATGGCGCCGCTGGCGCGCGGGGCGGCGCTCGGGAAGCTCAGTGCGCTGTCCGCTGGTGCGGACATCGTGCGGGCCGAGCTCGTCGGCGCCACGGTCCCGTCAGGACGCTAGACGCTTTCTCGATTTGGCCTGGAGGCGCGACGACCGTCCGTTGCGCAGGTCCCGCTGGTCCTGGCGTCACCCCCGACCGCGCGTGACCGACCGCTCACGTCGCCGGGCGACGAACCACGTTGCCGGCCCGACGATCGGGACGAGGAGGATGACGAGGGCCCAGGCGAGCAAACGCCAGCCCGATGCCGTCGTGGCGAGCAACAGGGAGATGAAGGCCGCGAGAGCCAGGAGCAGTGCGACGACCGACAGGGCCATCAGCGCGCCGTCGAACACTGTCGGGACGAATGGGTTCATGGTTTCCTCCTCGGTCCGTCGTGCAGCCTCGTTCACTCCCAGCGGTTGGCGGTGATCGCGCCGTTGCCCTTCGCGCTGAGGCGCTGAACCGCTGAGTAGGTGCTCCAGGCGATCGTTCCCCACGGAGTCAGCACCCCGCGCTTCACAGTGACCTTGCACTTCGCCGTGGCCTGCCCGCCACTGACGTACCCGCTGCTCTTGGAGGTTCTCACCTCCGTGAAGGGCTGGACGTTCCTGACGACGGTGCACGAGTAGCCGAGCATCTTCTTCGCTGTCGTGCCGCTGTACTCGTACGACATCGAGACCTTGGTCTCGGTGAGCCGGATACCAGCGAAGGCGAACCACTGCGTCCCCCAGGACGATCGCGACGCCCTGGCCTCGATCGAGCCCTCATCAGACACGGCCTCCGACGGTTCTTGCGCAGCTCCCCACTCGAAGTCTCCGCTCGTGCGAACGGTCGTCGGGCCGAGGACGTTCTCGGCCGACTCGGCCGTTGCCGCCGACGCTGCAGCTGGATCCAGGAAGTACGACGCGAGCTCGTGGCGCTGATCAGCGCTGAGGCGGTCGAAGGACGCAACGTCGGAGAAGGACCCGGAAGCAGCCAGCTCAGCGCGGATGGCCGACAACACTGCCGACGGCGTGCGCGGAGGGACCTCATCGCTCGCGGCGGGCGCCAGTACCACGGCGTTGGCCGGGGCTGCTCCGATGACAGATGCTGCCACGACAGCGCACGCTGCGCCGATCGAGACGATCCGCCCATTGGTCGAATGCTTCATCAACGTTCCCCTCGTCCTCCGGCGCCAGCGCCGGCCTCGTCGCCGGCCGCATTGCCGACAGCACCATTCAAGTACTTGATACATCAGATACGCAAGTCCCGAATGAGCACGAAGGTGCCACGCCGCGTGGCTTCGGCAACGGGAGGGCTCGCCCGTTGCCGGGTGGCACCTTTGTTCCCCTGATTCGAGGGCGACGGACGGGGCCGCAGCTCACATGTCGGTGATGAGGCGGAGCGTGGAGCAGTCGGCAACGTCCTCGCTTGCGGTCGACCTGGGCGGCATCGACCTTGTCCGTGGGCTGGATCGCCCGTCGGAGAGCAGCCGAAGTGTGCTCCGCGAAGCGTCAGACACACGGCGTTGACTGTGGCCATGATCCCCAAGAGCCTCATCCATCAGGTCGAGAGCGCGACGGTCCGTGATCGCGACGGCGCGACGGTCGGCAAGGTGACGCAGGTGTTCCCCTCCGACGAGGACGGCAGTGCTGCCTACGTCAGCGTCGCGACGGGACTGCTCGGGAGGCATCAAGCGATCGTCCCGGTCGAAGACGCCACCTTCGACGGCACGGATCTGCACGTCGGGTACGCGAAGAGCTCGATCCAGGGCGCGCCCTCCCTCGGCGCCGATCACGCCCTGTCCCTCGCTCAGGCGAATGCCGTCCGCAAACACTTCGGGCTGTCCGCAGCTGGCGCGGCGACCGGGGACATGGGCGACCCGAACGAGAACCTCGACCAGGCCGGGACAGGGCCTGCGGGTGCGGATGACACCGAGGGTGCGGGGACGACGCCGCCGGCGTAACGGTGCCACAGCGAGGACATTCGCTTCCTCTCAGCACTCCTCGGCGAGTCCAGCCGCTGTGACCTCGGAAGTCTTGAGTCGAGCGTAGGTCGGCGCCTCAACAGACCATCGCCCACCGGCACCGAGTTCAGTTCGGGGGGCGAGCACGCCTCTACCGCCGCGCAGCAGCACCGGACGTTGCAGGCTGCGTGGCGTCCAGCGGGTCGTGAACAAACGCGAGGAACTCGCGGCCGAGTTCGGTGGCGAAAGTCCAGTAAGGGCGGCGGTCACTGCCCCTCGTCTCCCAGTCGAGGTTGCCGAGCTTCCGCAAAGCGTCGTCGTTGGGGTCAGTGCTCGCGATGTCGATGATCAGGTTCAGCCCGATCAGTCGCCGCTTGCGCTCGATCACGCGAGATTCGCCTTCGTCCTCGATGAGAGATTGCATCTCCGCGACCTTCATGTCCGAGGCGGTCTGTTCGATCAGCTGCAGCATGACCGCATCGCGAGCTTGAACCCGCTCGAGCGCATCAGCGAATCTGTCGGGATCGTCGATACCAACGATGCGGTTGAGGAGGGCTTTGCGGAGGAGGGCGCGCTTGTCGTCGGAGTCGCTCTCGAGGAGCTGACGGATAGTGCGCTGGAGCGCAGCCTGGAAGGCTTCCGAGTCTGCGAGGCCTTCGTCAAGGACGACCAATCCAGACCGCTGCAGGCGGGTCAGATCGTCACGCAACTCGACGAGGATGCGCGCTTGGCGGCGCTGCACCGCCGAGCCCAGAGCCCTGTTGGCTATAACTGCAATCGGGCCGCCCACGATCGGAACAAGTGAAAGAGCCGCCTCGACCACGGCGCTGCTGATGTCTTCGATCTGATCTTTTCGGTCCTCGTCCACGGATGAATCGTACGACCACGACGCGCAACCCCGAGCGCGCGCACCGCGGCACCGCGGCACCGTCCGTCCATACTCCATTTGTCACAAACCCCGGTGGGCTATCGAGCCCTGCTCGCCACGAGGAAGAGGACGGCGGCGGTTGCAGCCGCTCCGCAGAAGGCGAGGGCGGTCGCACGCGCTCCGGCAAGATCGTGCGCCGCCTGCTCCGCGCCGCGGCCGAGGACCGCCACATCGGCGACACGACCACGCTGGCCGACCCGAAGTTCGTGTCAACGATCTCGGACATGGTCTGACCGACCGCTGAGGAGGTCTAGCTCGGGGCGAGGTAGTTGTAGGCGGTGCGGAACCGGACCAGAACGTCGCCGAGGTTGAGGAGCATATGGATCGCGAGCCACACGTAGACCGGTGTCCACCACCACGACACAACCTGCGGCGAGTTGAGCACCTTCGGGTTCGGGTCAAGCGGTTCCGTGAACGCGGATCCGACGGCGAGCGTAATCACCAGAGCCAAGGCGACGAAGATCGTGTAAGTCACGATGGCGCGCATGTCTTTGATGATCTCGGCGAGGCCATGGGCGTTCTGAAGTGACTTCTCATCCTTCCGCAGCGTGACCGCGGTGTTGAAGATCAGCGTCAACAGGCCGAACAGCAGCGCCGTGAACACGGACATCGAGGTCAAGAACGGGGTGACGGTTCCAAGGCGCACATGCACGAACAGGAACACCACGGCCGGGACCGTCGGCGTCAGGTAGAGCCGCAGGACGGCCCGGGTGCGATCGGAGATCACCGCGCTCGTGCGCGCTCCGCTCCACGTCTGCTCGTAGTCACGCAGCATCATCCGCATGTGCCGCGGAACGATGTGGATCACGCTCACCTCCCACCTCCCACCTCCTACGACGACAACAACCATCCATCGGGCAGCGTCACTCCGAGCCGCCCCAAGAACGCTTCCGCCTGAGCTTCCCACAGCCGCTGCAGCTCAACATCAGTCAAGCGACCTTTCAACGGGTACACCAGCTGGGGAAGCCGATCGCTCTCCACCACGAAGTTCTTCTGCGGCGCCTTGTCCCCGAACGCGACCTCGAGCCGCTTGCTCTCCAGCTCAGACCGATCGACGGGTACCAGGTTCTGAAGCTGCTCGAGAAGGTCCTGCGGTGCGCTGTTCCCGCGGAGCGCTTCTAGCTCGAGCAGCTGCGCGCTGAGTTCCTCACTATCCGCGACGGTGAAGGCGCTGCGCGGCGCCGGCTTCCAGCCCTGCTTCTTCTCACCGTTCCTGGTGACGTCCCCCCAGATGCTCCGACGCGACTCCAAAGGCGCTACTTGCGCCAACAAGCGGTACTCCGCATGACGCCGATCGAGCGCGTCGAAGAGGAGCTTCTTCACGTCGCCAGTCATCCGGGACAACACGTGTCCCTCTGCCGCGACGCGCACGGACATGTCCTCGTCGAGAGTGGACGCATCCTCCTTCGTCGCGGTCATGTTCAGCACCTCCGTCACTCGAAGAACCTGCTGGCCGGCGAGCTCCTTTCGCCAGTCGTCAGTCTCGGCGTACGCATCGACGCGAATCGCGACGTCAAGAGCCTTGGCGATCGGCAGGATGATGTGCTTGTAGATGAGGTCCTTAAGGTGGCGACCGCCAACACGCTCCACGAAGAGAAACCCGAAGTACGAGCCCTCAGGGATGTAAAAGCCGGCCCGAAGCTCGCTCAACAGCGCGGTGTTCAATCCCGTCTCCACCTCATCGCCGGTGTCGATGTCGTACGCCTCGCCGGGATTACCTACCGGCCCCCTCCGCATCCACAACAGCGTGCTCCGCCCGAATGGGTTGTTGCGCTTGACACGGAACCCCTCCGCGAGGATCTCGTTGTGGTGAAAGCCATCACCGATCGCCTGCAGCTCGTCGCTGATCCTTCCCAGCAGGTCCACGTGGCCCTGGCCGACGTCGTTGAGCCGATACAGCTGACGTGGACGGTGTGGCGGAGCAACACGGATCAGGTATGGAAGGTAGGCGTAAGCGGTCATCTTGAGCTTTCGACGGGGAGCGGGATTGTGCCGCCGACTTGTGATCGACGCTCACATCCTGCAGATGTTCTACAGCACTCCCCCGACACCGCGCCGGAGTCGCTCAAGTACGGACAACCTGGCGTTTTATGCGTCTCGCTTGCCAGTGCTCCATCGGACACCGCCTCCCGCGGCCCCGGCTCCACGGCCTTCACGTCTCACATAGCTCGTCCGGACCGAATCTCGATGAGCGCCCCCTGTCCGGCCGCATCAGCGACTCCACCCGTCAACGAAGAACGCCCCGCCAGCCGAAGCCAGCGGGGCGCCCCCACGAATCAGACCAGACTCAGAAGTCCCAATCCTCGTCCTCAGTCTTCTCCGCCTTGCCGATGACGTACGACGACCCCGACCCCGAGAAGAAGTCGTGGTTCTCGTCGGCGTTCGGCGACAGTGCCGACAGGATCGCCGGGTTCACGTCCGTCGTCTCCTTGGGGAACATCGGCTCGTAGCCCAGGTTCATCAAGGCCTTGTTTGCGTTGTAGTGCAGGAACTTCTTGACGTCCTCGGTCAGCCCGACACCGTCGTAGAGGTCCTGCGTGTACTGCACCTCGTTCTCGTAGAGCTCGAACAGCAGGTTGAACGTGTAGTCCTTGATCTCCTGCTTGCGCTCCTCGGAAGCGCCCTCGAGGCCCTTCTGGAACTTGTACCCGATGTAGTACCCGTGGACGGCTTCGTCGCGGATGATCAGGCGGATCAGGTCGGCGGTGTTGGTGAGCTTCGCGCGCGAAGACCAGTACATCGGCAGATAGAAGCCGGAGTAGAACAGGAACGACTCGAGCAGGGTCGAGGCGACCTTGCGCTTCAGGGGGTCGTCACCGGTGTAGTAGTCGAGGACGATCTGGGCTTTCTTCTGCAGGTTCACGTTCTCGGTGGACCAGCGGAAGGCGTCGTCAATCTCGGGCGTCGAGGCAAGCGTCGAGAAGATCGAAGAATAGCTCTTCGCGTGCACCGACTCCATGAACGCGATGTTCGTGTAGACGGCTTCTTCGTGCGGGGTGATCGCGTCGGGGATCAGGCTGATCGCGCCGACGGTGCCCTGGATGGTGTCGAGCAGCGTCAGGCCGGTGAAGACCCGCATGGTGAGCTGCTGCTCCGCCGGCGTCAGCGTGTTCCACGACTGCACGTCGTTCGACAGCGGCACCTTCTCGGGGAGCCAGAAGTTGTTCACCAGCCGGTTCCAGACCTCGACGTCCTTGTCGTCCTGGATGCGGTTCCAGTTGATGGCACTGACCGCACTGATCAGCGGGATGGACTTGCCCGTGGCGTGGACCGGGTCGGTGAGAGTCATGGATGTTGTCTTCCGGATTCGAGATGGTGATCTGATGGCGGACTGGAGGCGCGGTGCGGGCTGGCACCGCGCCTCCAGAATGTGGGCAGTCGCGTCAGCGACCAGCCGCTACAGCATGCAGCTGACGCAGCCCTCGACCTCGGTGCCCTCGAGCGCGAGCTGGCGGAGACGGATGTAGTAGATCGTCTTGATGCCCTTGCGCCATGCGTAGATCTGCGCCTTGTTGATGTCGCGCGTGGTGGCGGTGTCCTTGAAGAACAGCGTCAGGGACAGGCCCTGGTCCACGTGCTGCGTCGCCGCGGCGTACGTGTCGATGATCTTCTCGGCACCGATCTCGTACGCGTCCTGGTAGTAGTCCAGGTTGTCGTTCGTCATGAACGGCGCCGGGTAGTAGACGCGACCGAGCTTGCCTTCCTTGCGGATCTCGATCTTCGACGCGATCGGGTGGATCGACGACGTCGAGTGGTTGATGTACGAGATCGAACCGGTCGGCGGGACGGCCTGCAGGTTCTGGTTGTAGATGCCGTGCTCCTGGATGGACGCCTTCAGCGCCTTCCAGTCGTCCTGCGTCGGGATCGTGATGTTCGCGTTGTCGAAGAGCGAGGCGACGCGAGCCGTGGCGGGGGTCCACGCCTGATCGGTGTACTTGTCGAAGAACTCACCCGACGCGTACTTCGAGTCGCGGAACCCGTCGAAGGTCTCGCCGGTCTCGATCGCGATCTTGTTCGACGCACGCAGGGCGTGGAACAGCACCGTGTAGAAGTAGATGTTCGTGAAGTCGATGCCCTCTTCGGAGCCGTAGTACACGCGCTCACGAGCGAGGTAGCCGTGCAGGTTCATCTGGCCGAGGCCGATGGCGTGCGACTTGTCGTTGCCGTCCTCGACGGAGCGGACCGACGTGATGTGCGACATCTGCGACACCGAGGTGAGGCCGCGGATGGCGGTCTCGATGGTGCGACCGAAGTCCGGCGAGTCCATCGTCAGCGCGATGTTCAGCGAGCCGAGGTTGCAGGAGATGTCCTTGCCGATCTCGTTGTACGAGAGGTCCTCGTTGAACGTCGTCGGGGTGTTGACCTGCAGGATCTCCGAGCACAGGTTGGACATGTTGATCCGACCCTTGATCGGGTTGGCCTTGTTCACCGTGTCCTCGAACACGATGTAGGGGTAGCCCGACTCGAACTGGATCTCGGCGATGGTGGTGAAGAAGTCGCGCGCCTTGATCTTCGTCTTCTTGATGCGCGAGTCGTCGACCATCTCGCGGTACTTCTCGGAGATCGGGACGTCGCCGAACGGGATGCCGTAGACCTTCTCGACGTCGTACGGCGAGAAGAGGTACATGTCCTCGTTGTTCTTCGCGAGCTCGAACGTGATGTCCGGCACGACGACGCCGAGGGACAGCGTCTTGATGCGGATCTTCTCGTCGGCGTTCTCACGCTTGGTGTCGAGGAACCGCATGATGTCCGGGTGGTGGGCGCTGAGGTAGACCGCGCCGGCACCCTGACGCGCACCGAGCTGGTTCGCGTAGGAGAAGGAGTCTTCCAGCAGCTTCATCACGGGGATGATGCCCGAGGACTGGTTCTCGATCTGCTTGATCGGGGCGCCGGCCTCGCGGATGTTGGAGAGGAGCAGGGCCACGCCGCCGCCGCGCTTCGAGAGCTGCAGCGAGGAGTTGATGCCGCGAGAGATCGACTCCATGTTGTCCTCGATGCGGAGGAGGAAGCAGGAGACGAGCTCGCCGCGCTGGGCCTTCGCGGTGTTGAGGAACGTCGGGGTCGCGGGCTGGAAGCGGCCGGCGATGATCTCCTCGACGAGGTCGATCGCGAGCTGCTCGTTGCCCTGTGCGAGGCCGAGGGCGGTCATCACGACGCGGTCCTCGAAGCGCTCGAGGTAGCGCTTGCCGTCGAACGTCTTGAGCGTGTAGCTCGTGTAGTACTTGAACGCACCGAGGAACGTCTGGAACCGGAACTTCTTCGAGTACGCCAGGTCGTTGAGCTTCTGGATGAAGTCCAGCGAGTACATGTCGATCGTCTCGCGCTCGTAGTACTCGTTCTCGACCAGGTAGTCGAGCCGCTCCTTCAGGTTGTGGAAGAAGACGGTGTTCTGGTTGACGTGCTGCAGGAAGAACTGCTTCGCGGCTTCACGGTCCTTGTCG
The DNA here is from genome assembly GCF_001865105.1 of Curtobacterium sp. MCBA15_016. Taxonomy (NCBI): domain Bacteria; kingdom Bacillati; phylum Actinomycetota; class Actinomycetes; order Micrococcales; family Microbacteriaceae; genus Curtobacterium; species Curtobacterium sp. MCBA15_016. The sequence goes on along the minus strand of NZ_MJGR01000024.1, from coordinate 33,630 downwards.
AACTGGATGTTCCCGTCCGCGTCGTAGAGGTTGAGCATCGCGTTGAGGGAGTGGTAGTCCATCCCCGTCTGCGGCGACGTCAGATCGACGTCTGCAACTGCTGCGTCCAAAATGCATCCAATCCTGTGTTGACCGCTGACACGTCGTCAGGAGTCCCGAAGAGTTCGAATCTGTAGAGGACGGGGACGTTGCACTTGCGTGCGATGACGTCCCCCGCGAGGCCGTAGGCCTCGCCGAAGTTCGTGTTGCCCCCGACGATCACACCGCGGATGAGCGAGCGGTTGCGTTCGTCGTTGAGGAACTTGATGACCTGCTTGGGGACCGCTCCCTGCCCGTTGCCGCCACCGTAGGTGGGCAGCACCAACACGTACGGCTCGTCCACGTGGAGGAACGGGTCGTTCGGGTAGAGCGGGATCCGGTCCGCGTCACGGCCGAGCTTCTCGACGAAGCGTGCGGTGTACCCGGACACGCTCGAGAAGTAGACCAGTCGGCTCATGGTGCCCCTCCGATGAGAAGGTGCGGACAGACGGACCGTGGGTGTCCTGCGGTGGTGATCCGAGCCTCCTGAACGAGCTCGGGTCACCACCCGCGGACGTGGGTCGAACTACGCGAGTTCGGCGCTGAGCGTCGCGATCTTGTCGGGACGGAAGCCCGACCAGTGGTCGTCGTCCGTGACGACGACGGGCGCCTGCAGGTAGCCGAGGCTCTTGACGTGCTCGAGCGCGGCTTCGTCGGTGGAGACGTCGTGCACTTCGTACTGGATGCCCTTGTTGTCGAGCGCCCGGTACGTCGCGGTGCACTGGACGCAGGACGGCTTGGTGTAGACGGTGACGGCCATGATCTCCCCTGGTTCTGCTGTTGCTGTGGTGGTTGTCTTGATGCCTGTGTGCAGCAGGTTCCGGGAGGGGCCGCTGCGATGCCTCCACACTACATCTAGTGGCTGGCGGAGTCACCGACCACAAGAGGAAGTGTTACAGCCGTGTAGTTCTCCACAAGCTCCTCCACAGTGTGAACAGCTCGGAGAGGCCCGTGATTCCGCCATTCTCCAGCGGACCACCGACACTTCCCCACACCCGTGGACAGCGTCGATCCACATGTGTGGAATCAGCGTGTCGGCGTGTCGCGGGCAAGTCGCTGTCCACACCTCCCCCGGACGGGTGACAGGGCCGTCCGTCCGGTCCGTACACTCGTCTCGTGAGCACGTACGGCCCCCTCCTCAAGACTCCCGGCGTGGGTCGCGTCATTGCCGCGCAGCTCACCGCACGGTTCCCCTTCGGCATGCTGTCGCTGGCCTACCTGCTGCACGTCGAGCACGTCTTCGACTCGTACGGTGCCGCCGGTCTCGTGCTCGCGACGACGAGCATCGGGCAGGCGATCGCGGGTCCGCTCACCAGCCGCTGGATGGGCAGCTGGGGCATGCGGCCGGTGCTCGTCCTGACGAGCCTCGTCGCGCTCGTGAGCATGGCCGTCATCGCGTTCTTCGTCATGCCGCTGTGGGCCTACGTGGTCGTCGGGTTCCTGGGCGGCCTCGCCGTCCCGCCCGTGCAGCCGGCGGTGCGCACCATCTACCCCAAGATGGTGACCTCGTCGCAGCTCACGCCCCTCTTCTCACTCGACGCGAGCGCGCAGGAGCTCATCTGGGTCGCCGGCCCGGTCATCACGACGTTCGTCGCGACGCAGATCGGCACCGTCCAGGCGATCGTCGTCGCGATGGTGTTCCTGGTCGTCGGCGGCACGTGGTTCATCGCCTCCCCCGAGCTCGGCCGGGTCCGCATCCCGCGGTCGAAGCGCGCGTTCGGCGTCGTCCTGAAGCGGCCGTCGGTCGTCGTCGCCACCCTCACCGGTCTCCTCCTCATCGGGGCCTGCGCCGCGGTCGAGGCGAGCGTCACGAGCGTCTTCGGCGAGGGCAGCCCGAACGCCGGCATCGTCCTCGCCGTCTTCGCGGTCGGGTCGCTCATCGGCGGCCTCACGCTCGGCCACCTGCCGATCTCGCGCAACACCCTGTGGACGCGCATGTCGATCGTGTTCGTCGGACTCGCCCTGGCCGTCGGCGGCACGAACTTCTGGTGGCTCTGCCTCGCCCTGGTCATCGCCGGCGCGGGCATCGCTCCGGCCCTCGCCGTCATGTTCGGCTCGGTCTCGGCGACGGTGAAGTTCTCCGACACGGCCGAGGCGTACGGCTGGATGGGTACCGGCCAGCTCATCGGTGCAGCGGGCGGTTCCGCGGTCGCCGGGTTCCTCATCGACAGCCAGGGGGCGACCGGCGGGATGATGGTCGGTGCCGTGATGGCCGCGGTGGGCGTCGTCCTGCCGCTCGTCACGAGGTGCTGGCTGCCCGACCTGCGTGGTCGCGACGCGAGCCCAATCCCCGACACCGAGCCGGTGAACATCCCCACCTAGGTCGCGAAACACGCGTGTTTCGACGTCCCGTGCGTCGATCGACGCGTGTCACGTCGATGTCGTGGTGCGACGCCCAGCCTGGAGGCGCGGCGCGCCCCCGCCACGATCGGCAGGATGGGTGCATGGTCACCTCAGTCCCCCTCCGCGACGGCGCGTCGATCCCCGCCATCGGCTTCGGCGTCTACAAGGTCGACGACACCGAGGCCGAGACGGCGGTCGGTCTCGCGCTCGACGCCGGCTACCGGCACGTCGACACCGCCGAGATGTACGGCAACGAGACCGGCGTCGGGAAGGCGATCCGCGCCTCCGGGCTCGACCGTGACGACGTCTTCGTGACGACCAAGGTGTGGAACGACCACCAGGGGCGCGACGCGACCCTGCGGGCGTTCGACGCGAGCCTCGAGCGACTCGGGCTCGACACCGTCGACCTCTACCTGATCCACTGGCCGGCCGCGGCGAACGACCGCTACGTCGACACCTGGCGCGCCCTCGTCGAGCTGCGCGAGTCGGGGCGCGCGCGCAGCGTCGGGGTGTCGAACTTCCAGGTGCCGCACCTCGAACGGCTCATCGACGAGACGGGCGAGGTCCCGGCGGTGAACCAGGTCGAGCGGCACCCGTGGCTGCCGCAGCGTGAGCTCACGGCATTCCACGCGCAGCACGGGATCGTGACCGAGGCCTGGTCGCCGCTCGGACGCGGGCGGCTCATCGACGAGCCGGTGCTCACCGGCATCGCGGACGCCCACGGGGTGAGCGTGGCGCAGGTGCTCGTGCGGTGGAACGTGCAGCAGGGGGTGGTGGTGCTGCCGAAGTCGGTGACGCCGTCGCGGATCCGGTCGAACCTCGACGTCGACGGGTTCGTGCTGAGCGACGACGACCTCGCGGCGATCGCGTCGCTCGAGTCGGGGCAGCGCACGGGGTCCCACCCGGACTCGGTGTCCTGACGCGCGTAGGTTCTTCGGGGTGAACGATCCTCAACAGACCGCGCGTGAACACCTCCAGCCGGACGAGCACCTGTACTGGGCGGGGACGAGCGATCCGGCGAAGCTGTTCGCCGGACAGGACGTGTTCCTGGTGCCCTTCTCGGTGCTCTGGTGCGGGTTCGCCGTGTACTGGGAGGTCACCGCCGCGACGTCCGGCGCGCCGACGTTCTTCCTCGTCTTCGGGGGCGTCTTCATCCTGCTCGGCCTGTTCTTCGTCTTCGGCCGTTTCCTGCTGAAGGGTCACCGGAAGCGCACCACGGTGTACGCGGTGACGTCTCGCCGAGCGCTCGTCATCACACCCCGCGGCTCGCGTGAGGTCTCGGTGGGCCGCACCAACCGGACCATCACGTGGAGCAAGGACCGTCGGCACTGCTCGGTGGAGTGGAACACCGGCCAGCCGTCCGGGCTCCCGGCGTTCGTCAGCGGTTCCGGAGCGGCACGCCTCTACGCGAACACGGGTCTCGACGCGTTCGCCTTCGGCCCGCAGCGGTTCGCGTTCTGGGACGTCCGCGACGGTGAGGAGCTCGTCCGCGAACTCGACCGGGTGGCGAGCTAGCCCCGGCGGTCCTCCTCGGACTGCCACGGCAGGTGCAGGTCGCCGGGCTCCGGCTCGACGTCGCCCGCGTCGTCGGCACCACCCGTGCCCGGAGCGGCGACGATCCGCGAGGGGTCGATGCCGTCCGCCTCGAGGTCGGCGCGATCACGCTGCGACGTCTGCGAGGCCTCGGTCTCCCGCTCGCTCGACGGGCTGTACGAGGTGTCGGCCGCGCGCTGCTCGCGCTCCCCGACCCCGTCCGCGCCCTCGTGGTGTGCGGCCTCGCGCAGGGCGTCGGTGCGTGCGTGGTCGTCGGAGTGCTCGGGGCCCGGGACGTCGGGGATGCTGTCGCTCATGGCGCCGACCGTAGGCCTCGCTGCCCGAGCGACGTCCCCGGCAGTCCGATCGACGCACCCGACCGGTGGTCCGCCCGAGGGCGACCGCTCGATCCCGCAGCATCGGTACCGATCCGGTCACGAGCCCGGAACGCGCCCCGACCCCACGCTACGATCGCCGCGGGCCAGGCGAGATCCGACGCCGGCCGGGGACGAGGGGGATCATGCGACGAGCGGTGACGAGGGGACGGACGACTGCGGTGGTGCTGCTGGCGGCGGTCGCAGCCATCGGACTGACCGGCTGCTCGGTGTTCAGCGGACCCGATCCGGTGCCGAGTCCGACCCGGCTGGCCGTGCAGGGACCGGACGCCACCGAGTTACCGACGCCCTCCGCCTCCCCGACCCCCGAGCAGGTCCTCCCCGCCGGGACGGTCGCCGCCGAGACCGACGTCGTGTCGAAGACCGGGGACACGTCGATCCACGTGCGGGTCACGGCCGATGCCGACGGTGTGTTCACGGTGCACCTCTCGGACTACCGGACGACGAACCCGCAGCCGATGTCGATCCAGTTCCGCCACCGCGTCGCCGGGTTCCAGGACGGCTACGACGCGGTCGCCCGCGGGTTCGTGCAGTGGGACCGCGCATCCGGACCGCCCGACTCGTACACGCTCGACGCCGGCGCACGGCCCGACTACCTCGCGAGCGCCGTCCTGGTGCCGATGTCGTCCGACGACGGCAGCAGTGACGCGGACCGCCCGTGGGTCGGCTCGGTGCTCGCGGTCGGCACGCTGACGTGGAAGATCCCGAATCCCTACCCGGACCTGCGCGTGACCGTGGGGAAGGCCCGCCCGGGTGCGTACGGGTACGTGAAGGACGTCGACGGCACGCCCACCTGGTACATGGTGTCGCACGGCGACGACCTCACCACGGTGTCGAAGCGCTTCGGCGTCACCCCGGCGCAGTTCGAGTGGATGAACCCCTACCTCGAGCTCCGCGGCGACAAGTGGCTCAACGAGGACGCCACCCTCAACATCTCCCCCGCGAACCGCTGACGCCGGGGTCGGTCCGGTCCGTTACGGTTGACCAGCACTCGCCACACGCAGGAGGTCCCACCGTGACGATCGTCGCCGCAGCAGACGGCTCAGCCCTCGGCAACCCCGGCCCGGCCGGCTGGGCCTGGTACGTCGATGACGACCGCTGGGCCGCCGGTGGGTGGCCGAACGCCACCAACAACCAGGGCGAGCTGACCGCCGTCCTCCAGCTGCTCCGCGCCACGAAGGACACCGGCGAGCCGCTGCACATCCTCTGCGACAGCCAGTACGCGATCAAGGCGTGCACCGAGTGGCTCGCGGGCTGGAAGCGGAAGGGCTGGCGGAAGGCCGACGGCAAGCCCGTGCTGAACGTCGAGATCATCAAGGAGCTCGACGCCGAGCTGCAGGGGCGCAAGGTCACCTTCGAGTGGGTCCGTGGCCACGTCGGGCACGAGATGAACGAGGCGGCGGACGTCCGCGCCCGCGGTGCTGCGACCGCCTACCAGCAGGGCACCGAGGTGCCGCACGGCCCGGGGTGGCCAGGGGTCGAGGTCACCGAGCCGGCCGCGCTGCCCGAGGCGACTCCGCCCGCGACCCTGTTCTGACCGTCAGAGCGGCCGGTCCGAGAGCGGCCGCTCCCAGAGCGCGACCGTGCTGACGAGGTGGTCGTACCGGTACGGCTTCTCCTCCCCCGTCGGCTCGTACCCGAGCGCCCGCCAGAACGGCTCCGCCACCGACGCGTTCGACGCGACGATCCCGAGGCGCAATCGTTCCACGCCCGAGCGCCCCGACGCCGCCCGGACCCGCCCGACGACCGCGTCGTGCATCGCCCGCCCGAGCCCCCGACCCTGCTCGCCCCCTCGGACGACCAGCAGCCCGATGTACGCGACGGCGGGCGACGGGTACCCGAGCAACACGTCCGCGAACGCCACGAGCCGCTCCCCCTCCCACAGCCCGAGCCCGACCTTCCCCGCCGGATCGAACCCGTCCGGCACCGACAGCAGCGCGCTCAGCCCGTCGGACGGCCCCGGCGGGTACCCGGTGATCCGCAACGCGTAGTCCGGCACCGACTCGAGCAGGTCCTGCAGCGCGCCGACGTCGCCGTCGGCCGAGGAGCCGCCGAGCTCGCGCACCACGGGCATCAGTCGACGTCCACGTCCGACCAACCGTCGAAGCGACCGATCTCGGTGACCCGCACCACGGCCTCACCCGCCTCGTCCGACGCGTCGAGGTCGATCGTGGCTGAGAACCCGAAGTCCTTGTCACCGGCGGGATCGGCGAAGATCTGCCGCGCACGCCAGACGCGTGCCGAGCCCGCCGCACCGGACACCCCGGTGGCCCCGGCCTCGTCGAGCACCAGGTACTGCATGGACCGGGCGTCGGCACCCGTCCCGATCTCGTCGTGCGCCTCGAAGTACTCCTCGAGCACGGCGTCCCACGCGTCCTCGCCGAAGCCCGCCGCTCCGTCCAGCGCCGCGAGTCCGGCGACGTCGTCGGCGGCGGCGAGCAGGACCCGCTGGAACAACGCGTTGCGGACGAGCACCCGGAACGCCCGCGGGTTCCCGGTGAGCCGCGAGGGCTGCGGCGGCGCGATCTCCTCGTGTTCCTCCGACGCGAGCAGGACGTCACCGTTCAGCAGGGCCTCCCACTCGTCGACGAGCGAGGAGTCGGTCTGCTTGACGACCTCGCCGAGCCACTCGATCAGGTCGTCGAGCTCGGGGGTGCGCTGCTCGTCGGCGATCGTCTGCCGCATCGTCCGGTACGCGTCGGAGAGGTACCGGAGCACGAGCCCCTCGGAGCGGGTGAGCTGGTAGAACCGCACGAAGTCGCCGAAGGTCATCGCCCGCTCGTACATGTCACGCACGACGGCCTTGGGCGAGAGCGCGAAGTCGAGGACCCACGGCTGCTCGGCGGCGTAGGCCTCGTAGGCGGCCGTCAGCAGCTCGTCCAGCGGCTTGGGCCACGTGACCTCCTCGAGCAGCTCCATCCGCTCGTCGTACTCGATCCCCTCCTGCTTCATCCGGGCGACAGCCTCGCCGCGCTCCTTGAACTGCTGCTGCGAGAGGATCGCCCGCGGGTCGTCGAGGGTGGCCTCGACGATCGAGACCATGTCGAGCGCGTAGCTGGGAGACGAAGGATCGAGCAGCTCGAACGCCGCGAGCGCGAACGGCGAGAGCGGCTGGTTGAGCGCGAAGTTCGGCGCGATGTCGACGGTCAGCCGGTACTCCCCGTCGACCTTCTCGATCACCCGCGCGTTGATGAGCGTCCGCGCGATGGTCAGTGCCCGCCGGGCCATCGCGAGCTGCCGCGACCGGGGCTCGTGGTTGTCGAAGACGAGCGACCGGACGGATTCGAACGCCGAACCGCCGCGCGCGACGACGGAGAGCACCATCGCGTGCGTGATCCGCATCCGCGAGACCATCGGCTCGGGCTCGGCCGCGATGAGCCGCTCGAACGACGCCTGGCCCCACGACACGAAGCCGTCCGGTGCCTTCTTCCGCTTGATCTTGTTCTTCTTCTTCGGGTCGTCACCGGCCTTCGCGACCGCCCGCGCGTTCTCGATGTCGTGCTCCGGCGCCTCGGCCACGACGTCGCCCTCGGTGTCGTACCCGGCACGACCGGCACGACCGGCGATCTGGTGGAACTCGCGAGCGGACAGCTGCCGCATCTTCGTGCCGTCGAACTTCGTCAGCCCGGTGAGCAGCACCGAGCGGATCGGCACGTTGATGCCGACACCGAGGGTGTCGGTGCCGCAGATCACCGGCAACAGCCCGCGCTGGGCGAGCTGCTCGACGAGCCGTCGGTACTTCGGCAGCATGCCGGCGTGGTGGACGCCGATGCCCGCCCGGATGAGTCGGGACAGGGTCTGCCCGAACCCGGCGCTGAAGCGGAACCCGGCGATGGCCTCGGCGATCTGGTCTCGGCGTTCGCGTGACGCGACGCGCGCCGACATGAGCGCCTGCGCCCGTTCGAGTGCGGCGGCCTGGGCGAAGTGGACGATGTAGATCGGCGCCTTGCCCTCCTCGAGCAGCCGTTCGACCGTCTCCTGCACGGGCGTCATCACGTACTCGTACTCGAGCGGCACCGGACGCGAGACCCCGGTGACCCGCGCGGTGGGCCGTCCGGTCCGGCGCGAGAGGTCGTCCGCGATGGTCGTGACGTCGCCGAGCGTCGCGGACATGAGCAGGAACTGCGCCCGTTCGAGGACGAGCAGCGGCACCTGCCACGCCCATCCGCGGTCGGGGTCGCCGTAGTAGTGGAACTCGTCCATCACGACGACGTCGACGTCGGCATCCGGTCCCTGCCGGAGCGCGAGGTTCGCGAGGATCTCCGCCGTGCAGCACACGATCGGGGCATCGGCGTTGACGCTCGAGTCGCCCGTGACCATGCCGACGTTCTGGGCGCCGAACAGCTCGACGAGCTGGAAGAACTTCTCGGAGACGAGTGCCTTGATCGGCGCCGTGTAGTAGCTCCGCTTGCCCTCGGCGAGCGCGGCGAAGTGCGCACCCGCGGCCACGAGTGACTTGCCGGTGCCGGTGGGCGTCGAGAGCACGACGTTGGCGCCGGACACGAGCTCGATCACGGCTTCGTCCTGCGCCGGGTAGAGCGGGCGCCCGCCCTCGGCCGCCCAGGCCGCGAACGCCTCGTACACGGCGTCCGGGTCGACGACACCGTCGACCGCCGCCGGCAGGGCGGCGACGAGCGGGGGCTGGGTGGTGACGTCGGTCATGGGACCATCCTCCCAGGTGGGTGGTGACGACGAGGCGGACTGGAGGCGCGGTGCGGGCCGGCACCGCGCCTCCTGGGCCACGCATGGATGCGTCCGCATAGACTCACGTCGTGCGCGAACTCGGCTTCCTCTCCTTCGTCCCGAACCACGGCGGCACGGCCGGCGCCGCCGCCGCCCTCGAGGACGGCCTGCGGCTCTTCGAGACCGCCGAGTCGCTCGGGTACGGCACCGGCTGGGTCCGGGGGCGCCACTTCGAGCCGTTCCTGACCAGCCCGATGACCTTCTTCGCGGCAGCCGCCCAGCGGACCAGCACGATCGGCTTCGGTACCGCGGTCCTCGGCATGCGCTACGAGGACCCGATCCGCCTCGCCGAGGACGCCAGCACCGTCGACCTCCTCAGCGACGGCCGCGTGCAGCTCGGCATCTCGACCGGCATCGCGGGCTACGGCCCGATCCTCGACCCGGTGTTCGGCGCGTCCGACCGCAGCTTCCGCGACGAGGCGGAGGCGCGCGCGTCCCGCCTCCTCGAGGTGCTGCAGGGCGAGCCGCTCGGCACCGCCGGTACGGGCTACGAGAGCATCCCGGCCGGCGCCGACCTGACGCTGCAGCCCCTCAGTCCCGGACTCCGCGACCGTGTGTGGTGGGGCGGCGGCAGCATGGGCACCGCGGTGCGGACCGCCGAGAAGGGCCTGCTGCTGCACTGTTCGACCCTGAACACCGAGGACACCGGTGCCCCGTTCGCCCAGGCGCAGGCCGACCAGATCGCCGCGTACCGCGAGCGCTTCGCCCAGCTGCACCCCGACCGCACCCCGAAGGTCGCCGTCGGCCGGATCGTGGTCCCGCTGCTCGACGACCACGACCGCGCCGTGCACGAGGAGTTCCTCACCGGGTACGCGAGCGGCATGGACGACGAGGGGCGGCCGCTCTCGGGGAATCCGCCGTTCCGCTTCAGCAAGGTCGTCTCCGGCGAGCCGTCGGCCATCGTCGACGCGCTGCTCGCCGACCCGGCCGTGCGGTCGACCGACGAACTCGTGATCACCCTGCCCGCGAACGGCGACGCCGCGTCGCACGAGCGGATCCTGCGCATCGTCGCCGAGGACGTGGCACCCATCGTCCGAGCGGAGTGATGCGGGGCATCCGGCGGGCCCGCGCCGGGGGTTGGTGAGTTCCCCCGGGAGCCCGACCGGATGACCATCTCGTCCCTGATCCGCACGGGATGGTGCACCCATCGTTCCACCTACCGAGTGGTTTGTCACACCGGATTGCGGTTGATGGACCGAAAAAGTGACGTTCGTTCACTGGTTTCTCCCAGGCGGGAAGAAGTCAACCGGTTGGCATCTGCCGGAACGAACGAATGCGTCCCCGCGCGGACGCGGGGACGCATTCTGGACGCACCAGGGCCACCAGGGCTCCATCGGCCGGATCAGGAGACCGTGTCGCACGCATGGCGACCCCGTTCTCGGTGCGCACGCCGACGGTAACCAGCCGCCTGGCGCAGATCGATGTTACTGAATGATCACGGCGTCAGCGCGGAAACCGGACGACTTCACGCGGATTGGACCGTCACGGTGCCGGATTCGTCCGACACCGATGCGCCGACGTGCAGCGTGAAGGTGCCGGACTCGTGGGCCCATGCACCGTCCCAGTGCGCGAACGCCCGGGCCGGGACCTCGATCGAGACCTCGGTGGACTCCCCCGCGTCGAGCCGCACGGGCGCGAAGCCGACGAGCCAGCGGACCGGGCGGTCGACCGCCGAGGACTCCCGCGAGGCGTAGACCTGCACGACGTGCTTGCCGGCCCGATCGCCCGTGTTCGCGACGGTCGCGGTGACGATGACCGCGTCGCCCTCGCGAACGGTCGGCGTCGCGGTGACGCCGTCGATCGTCCAGGTCGTGTAGCCGAGTCCGTGGCCGAACGGGTAGGCCGGCTCGGTGCCCGCGCGGAGCCAGGCCCGGTAGCCGATGTGCACGCCCTCGTCGTAGGACACCTTGCCGTCGACCGGGGTGACCTCCAGCACGGGCACGTCCGCCATCGCGACCGGCCAGGTGGTGGGCAGACGGCCGCCCGGCTCGCGAGCACCGGTGAGGACGTCGGCGAGCGCGTTGCCGTACTCCTGTCCGCCGAACCACGTGAGCAGGACCGCGGCGACGTCGTTCCGCCACGGCATCTCGACCGGCGAGCCGGCGTTCACGACGACCACGGTGTTCGGGTTCGCCGCGGCGACCGCACGGACCAGGTCGTCCTGGTGACCGGGGAGCGCGAGCGAGGAGCGGTCGTAGCCCTCGGACTCGACCTTCGAGTTGGTCCCGACCACGACGACGGCGACGTCGGCGCCACGTGCGGCGGCTACGGCCGCGTCGATCAGCACCGACGGGTCCTCGTCGCTCGGCTCGGTGCCGAACTGGTACGCGAGCACGCCGCCGAGGGTCTCGTCCTGGATGACGTCGTACTCGATGCGGATCGCGACGTCCTGGCCGGCCGTCACCGACACGGGCACCGACCGTGCCGGCGGGTTGAGGAACGCGGCGCCGAGCTGGTCGCCCTCGAACGGGACGTCCTCGTCGAGCACGAGCTCGCCGTCGATCCACATGCGCGAGCGACCCGCTGCGCCGATGCCGATCCGGACCGTGCCGGTGGACGGCGCGGTGTAGGTCGTGGTGATGTCGAGCCGGTCGGCGTCGCGCGTGGGGGCGTCGCCGCCGAACCAGAACAGCGCGGTGGCACGGCGGTCCTCGACGTACAGCTCGGTCCCGTCGCGCACGAACGCGACGCGGGCGCCGGGCTCGCCGGTGCCGGGGTTGGTGATGGTGGACAGCGGGAACTCCGCGATGCCCTCCTGCACGACGGCACCGATCGCGTAGTCCACCGCGGCACCCGGGAACGCCGAACGGATCCCGTCGAGCGGCGAGACGACCTGCGACGGCACGACCGTGGCCGAGCCACCGCCCTGCGTGCGGGCCTGGTCGGCGTTGTGGCCGATCACGGCGATGCGGGAGACGGCGGGCGCGTCGAGCGGCAGCACGCCCGTGTTGCGGACGAGGACGGTGCCCTCGGCCTCGGCCTCGCGGACGAATGCGACGCCGTCCTCGACGTGCACGGGCTGCGCGGCCACGGGCTCGAAGCCCTCGAGTGCGCCCACGCGGGCGGCGAGGGTGAGGATGCGGCGGACCTTCCGGTCGATCGCCTCGATCGGCACGTCGCCGGACTGCACGGCGGCGAGCAGCGGCCCCTCGCTCCACCACTGGTTCGGCCCGGGCATCGCGACGTCCTGGGACGCCTTCGCCGAGTCGACCGAGCGGACACCGGTCCAGTCCGAGACGACGATGCCGTCGAAGCCCCACTCGGAGTTCAGCGGCGTCTCGAGCAGGTCGTGCTCCGACGCGGTGACGCCGTTGATCGAGTTGTACGACGACATGATCGCCCAGGCGTGCGCCTCGGTCACGGCCTTCTCGAACGCGAGCAGGTACAGCTCGCGCAGCGCACGGTCGGAGACCTCGGTCGACGCGGTGAAGCGGTCGGTCTCGTAGTCGTTCGCGATGTAGTGCTTCGGGGTCGCGGCCACGCCGTTCTCCTGCACGCCGTCGACGTAGGACGCGGCCAAGTCACCGGTCAGGACCGGGTCCTCGCTGAACGCCTCGAAGTGCCGGCCGCCGAGGGGCGAGCGGTGCAGGTTGATGGTCGGGCCGAGGACGACGTCGACGCCCTTGCGGCGGGCCTCGACGGCCGCTGCGGCGCCGTAGCGCTTCGCGATCGCGCGGTCCCACGAGGCGCTCAGCGCCGTCGCGGACGGCAGGTTCAGCGACGGGTCGCGCTCGTCCCAGACCTCACCGCGGACGCCCGACGGGCCGTCCGACATGAGGATGCGGCGCAGCCCGATCTTCTCGATCGGCCAGGTGGTCCAGAAGTCGCGCCCGGTCAGGAGCTGCACCTTCTCGTCGGTGGTCAGCTGGCCGACGAGCGCCTCGATGCGCTCGGCCGTACTGGAGGCAGTTGTCACGTCGTCCACGGTAGTCACGGTGGTCGGTCCTTTCGTTCAGAGCCAGAACAGGTGGTCAGCGCACGCCGCGGATGCGGGACACCGAGGCGATGCCGAGCAGTCCGACGACGGCGCCGGTGATGAAGAAGCCGCTGTACCCGCCGGTGAGGGCGATCACGCCGGGGGCGGAGGCGGGGACGATCGACTGTGGCAGGGCCTGCGCGATGTTCACCACGCCGAGGTCCTTCGCGTTGTCCTCGTCGGAGGGGAGCACGTCGGTGATGAGGGCGAGATCGACGGCGTAGAAGACACCCATGCCGGCGCCCATCACGAACTCCCCGACGAGCACCATGCCGAGCGACGGCGCGAGTGCGATGAGCACGAGTCCCACCACGCCGACGACACCGGCCACGGCGACGAAGAGCTTGCGGCGGCCGAGCTTGTCGGACAGCCACCCGGCGACGAGCGACGTGAGGACGATCCCCACGACGTTCCACAGCGTGCCCTGGAACACCGCGTTCGCGACGTGCTCGGACTCGACGCCGATGTCGTCGCGCAGGAAGTAGGTCAGGTAGCTCACCGCGGTGTACTGCGCGGCGACCATGAGGAAGCGGGTCAGCCAGGCCCAGCCGAGGTCCGGGTGCTTCACCGGGTTGAACACGAACGACCCGAAGACCTGCCCGACGCTGAGCTTCGACGTCGGCCGGTTGGTGAGCACGCGGTCCCGGAACACGAGCGCGTAGAGCACGACGACGATCGACCCGATCGCGCCGGGGATGATCATCTGCGTCGCCGAGGTCGAGAAGAGCTGCACGAGGAACGTGCCGCCGACGAGCGCGAGGTTCTGGGAGAGCCCGAGCAGCGCCGCGACCCGGCCGCGCTGGGAGCGCGTGACGTGGTCCGGCATGACGGCGGTCAGCGCCGCGATGGTGGCGTTGTAGGCGATCTGCGTGAGGCCCCACGCGAGGACCAGCACGACGGTCGAGGTGGTCGTCGCGACGACCACGAGGCCCGCGAAGCCGACCACGGTGCCACCGATGATCCACGGACGACGCATGCCGAGCCTCCCGGCAGTCCGATCGCTGAAGCGACCGGCAAGGGGGTTGGCGACCATCGCGGCGAACGCGCCCACACCGAGTGCCAGGCCGAGCACGCCCGCCTGGTTGTCCGGCGCGATCTCGGCGACCTTCAGCGCCATGGCGACGAGCACCGGCGGCAGCAGCGCGATGTACAGGCCGAGCATCGCGATCGGCATGCCGAGCGTGTACACGAGCGGATTGCCCCGGCCGCGCGTGGGGGCGACGGCGGTCGGGGTGTCGTTGACGGTCAGGGCATCGTTGGCCACTGCAACCTCTTCTCGGGGACGCCGCCTGCGTCGGCGACTCGCACGCCTTCGTCGGCGGCTCGTGCCACCGTAACACCAAAACCAACCGGGGCTAGGTTTTCTGGGCGGTCGCCGAGAGCGGTACAGTCCTGCCATGGCACGACGGGGTTCGTACGCGAAGGGCATCGCGAAGCGCGAGGAGATCCTCACGACGGCGCTCGACCTCGTCGCGTCGCAGGGCTTCCGTCGCACGAGCATCAAGGACATCGCCGATGCCGTCGGGCTGACGCAGGCCGGGCTGCTGCACTACTTCGACTCGAAGGACGAGCTCTGGGTCGAGATCCTGCGGCGCCGCGACGAGATCGACCTGCAGCACGACTGGCACGCCCCGGACCCGGCAGCGCTGCTCGCCGCGATCGTGCGGCACAACGCCGAGGTCCCCGGCCTCGTGCAGATGTTCGTCAACCTCTCCGCCGCGGCCGCGACCGACCCGGAGCACCCGGCGCACGAGTACTTCCGCGAGCGCTACGAGCGCAGCCGCCGCGACCTGTCCTCCGACTTCCGCGCCATGCAGGAGGACGGACGACTCCGCGTCGACGTCGACGTCGAGGAACTGACGAGCGTGCTGCTCGCGGTCTCGGACGGCATGCAGATCCAGTGGCTGTTCGACCCGTCGCGGGACATGGCGCAGCACGTCGAGCTCGTCGCACGGCTCGCGATCGCCCAGGTCGCCCCCACCGCCTGACCCCGGGCAACGGGGTACGGACAGGGCCTGGCCGGGTCAGGTCGCGCCGGGCAGGATGGAGCCTGCCCGCGAGGGCGACCCGACGACGATGTGGAGTGACGCGATGACGCGTGTAGTGGTGACCGGCGGCAGTGGGAAGCTCGGGCGAGCGGTGGTGCGCGACCTCGATGCGCACGGGTACGACGTGGTCCTGGTCGACCGTGTGCCCTTCCCCGACAAGCCCGAACGGGTGCAGTTCGTCCGCACCGACCTCACCGACCACGGCCAGGTGCTGAACGTCCTGCTCGGCGTCGACGACCGGTACGACCACGTCGACGCCGTGGTGCACCTCGCGGCGGTCCCCGCTCCGGGGCAGGTCCCCGACGTCGCGCTCATCACGAACAACGTGACGTCGTCGATCAACGTCTTCCACGCCGCTCGTGCCGCGAAGATCAAGAACCTGGTGTGGGCGTCGAGCGAGACCCTGCTCGGCATCCCGATGGGCGAGCACCACCCGCCGTACCTGCCCGTCGACGAGGAGTTCGCGGTGCGCCCGCAGTCGTCGTACTCGCTCGGCAAGGCGGTGGAGGAGGAGATGGCCCGCCACTTCACCCGCTGGGACCCGGAGCTGAAGATGATCGGTCTGCGGTTCTCGAACGTGATGGACGAGACCGACTACCCCGCGTTCCCCTGGGACGCCACCCCCGAGGCGAAGACGTTCAACCTCTGGTCGTACATCGACTCCCGCGACGGCGCCCAGGCCGTGCGCAAGGCCCTCGAGGCCGAGCTCACCGGCTTCGAGGCGTTCGTGATCGCGAGCCCGGACACCGTGATGGACACTCCGACGATCGAGCTCGTCGAGCGCTACGTGCCGGACATCGAGCGCCGCGCGGACATCGACGGCGTCAGCTCGCTGCTCTCGTCCGAGAAGGCCCGCGAGCTGCTCGGCTACGCCCCCGAGCACAGCTGGCGCGACCACCGCGCCTGATCGTCAGGCGGCCGGGACGAGCAGGCCGTCGAGCACCAGGTCGCGCGCCGCCGGCAGCAGGTCGGCGGCGAGCACCTGCTCGTCCACCCCGGTGATCTGCGCGAGGGCGCCGACGATCGCCGCCACCGACAGCTCCCCGTCGCAGGCCCCGACGAACGCGGCGAGCGCGGTGTCGGCGTCCACGCGGCGTCCGAGTCCGCCACCCTGCACGAGCGTCATCACGGTCGGGTCGTCGTTGCCCGGCCAGTAGAAGCGCTCCTCGGTGACGTCGCCGGCGACCGCGAGGTGGGCGGCGGCGAGCGCGACGTCGTCGTGCGCGGCGAGCCACGCGGCCGCGTCGAGGACCCGCGCGACCGTCGCGCCGAGACCCGCGGGGTTGGAGCCGAGTGTCTCGGGGACGCGCTCGAAGCGGCGGAGGTGCGCCGCGCCTCTCCCCACGGGCTCGGCCGCCACGTCGCTCCGCAGGCTCCGCGACGCGCCGGAACCGGCCCGCGTGGGCCCCGGCCGGGGCTTCCGGACCACGACGTACCCGAAGCCGACGCCGGTCACCCGACGGTCGGCGAAGTCGTCGAGCCACGCGCCGACCAGCCGGTCGAACTCGGGCGTCCCGGGCTTCGTCCCGCCGTCCCGGATCCACGTCTCGGCGTAGGCGGTGGGGTCCTGCCGTTCCCGCTCGACGACCCAGGCGTCGAGCCCGAGTCCGTCGGCGTCGGCCCGCTCGAACCAGGACCGCACGCGGTCGAGGCCGTCCGTGCCCCAGTGGTACTCCCAGTTGCCGAGCAGCTGCGCGGTCCCGCCGGGTTCGAGGTGCTCGCCGAGTCCGGTCAGGACGGTCTCGACGAGGGCGTCGCCGACCATGCCGCCGTCGCGGTACTCGTAGGCGGGGACGCCCTCGCTGCGGGGCGTGATGACGAACGGCGGGTTCGAGACGATGCGGTCGAAGCGCTCCCCCGCGACCGGCTCGAACAGGGAGCCGAAGCGGAACTCGATGCCGTCGATGCCGTTGAGCTGCGCGTTGAACCGGGCGATGTCGAGTGCCCGGCGGGAGATGTCGGTGGCGACGACCTCGTCGGCGAAGCGTCGGGCGTGCATCGCCTGGATGCCGCAGCCCGTGCCGAGGTCGAGCACGCGACGGACGGGCACGGGGACCTGCAGGCCGGAGAGCGTCGTGGTGGCACCGCCGATGCCGAGGACGTGCTCCTCGCCGAGGGCCGTGCCGAGTGCGAGTTCGCCGAGGTCCGAGACGATCCACCAGCTGCCGGCACCGAGGTCGTCGACGAAGGCGTAGGGGCGGAGGTCCACGGCGGGAGCGACGGAGTCGGCGTCGACGCGGACCAGGCCGCTCGCTTCGACGGACTGCACGCCGGCGGACGGGAACGCGGCGTCCGCGTCGGCGCGACGGACCGAGAGCCCGAGCACGAAGAGCGTCGTGAGGGTGCCGAGCGGTGTCGTGTCGCGAGCGGCGAGCGCCCGGAGCGCCGCGACGCGCGAACCGCGGTGGAGCGACGCGGCGGCCTCGGCACCCCACAGGGCGTCGACCCGCTCGACCGTGAACCCGGCGTCGGTCAGGTCCTGGCGCAGCGCGTCGGTGACAGCGTCGTCGGCGCCGATCGTCGGGAGCGTGTGCGGGGTCCGGGCGGACGCGGCGGAGTCGGCGGACGCGGCGGAGGCGGCGGCGTTCACGCGGCGCCCTCGACGAGGTCCGTGCGCATGAGCGCAGCGGGGACCTCCCACGCGAACACGAGGTCGAGGAGCCCGGGGAACCGCTGCTCGACGTCCTCGATGCGGACGCGGCTCGACCGGGTGAGCCCCTCCTGGTGCTGCTCGAGGAGCCCGGCCTCGCGCAGGACGCGGAAGTGGTGGGTCAGCGTGGACTTCGGCCGGTCGATGCCGACCCAGCCGCAGCTGCGGATGCCACCGGCGGCGTCGACGAGGTAGCGGTGCAGGATCGCGAGCCGGATCGGGTCGCTCAGGGCGTCCATCACGACCGGCAGGTCCATCTCGGCCACGGTCGGCTGCGGCAGGTGTTCGGGAGCATCCACGGTCGCGGGCATGGACGGGACGCTACCACCGTTCCGCTCGTAGTACGACTTGCGTCGTACAGCACGACTCGATACTGTACGACTCTCTTCGTACTGTCCCGCTCGCAACGGAAGGTGGCGCACATGGCGCAGTCAGCTCGCTCGGTCGCCGGGTTCTGGATCCTCGCGGCGATGCTCCTCGTGTCCGTCGCCTCGTCGGCGGTCCCCTCGCCGATCTACCCCGTGTACGCCGCGGAGTGGCACCTCACCCCGCTCATGCTCACCGGCGTGTTCGCCATCTACGTCGCGGGGCTGCTGGCCAGCCTGCTCGTCGCCGGGCGCCTGTCCGACCACGTCGGCCGCAAGCCCGTGCTCGTCGTCGGCGGCCTCGGCGTCGCGCTGTCCCTCGGGCTCTTCGCGGTCGCGGACGGTGTCGGCGCACTGATCGTGGACCGCATCGTGCAGGGCGTCTCCGTCGGACTGCTCATCGGCGCCCTCGGAGCGGCGCTCATCGACAACTCGCTCGAGCGCTTCCCCACCCTCGCCGGGGTGCTGAACGGCGTCATCCCGCCGATCGCCCTCGCGACCGGTGCCATGTCGAGCGGCGCCCTCGTGCAGTGGGGTCCCGCGCCCGAGCAGCTCGTGTACCTGCTCTTCGGGGCGCTGCTCGTCCTCATGGTGATCGCACTCGTCGTCGTCCCCGAGCGGGTCACCCCGCGACCGGGTGCCCTCCGCTCCCTGGTCCCCCGGATCAGCGTGCCCCGGTCCTCGCGGCGGCTGTTCCGCAGCGTCGCCGGATCGCTCATCGCGAGCTGGGCCCTCGGCGGGATGTTCCTGTCAATCGTCCCCTCGGCGCTCGGCGCGGTCTTCGGCATCACGAACCACTTCGCCGCCGGTGCCCTGATCGCCGTCGTCACCGGGGTCGGCGCGCTGACCGGCCTCGCGACGCAGCGGATGGACGCCCGTCGTGCGGTCCTGATCGGCCTGGTCGCCCTCGTGCTCGGACCGATCGTCACGGTGGCGTTCGTGATGGCGCACTCCCTGCCCGGGCTCGTCGTGGGCAGTGCGATCGCGGGCGTGGGCTTCGGCGCCGGGTTCCAGGCACCGCTGCGGATGCTGCTCGCCACCGCGGCACCGACGCACCGTGCGGGGCTGCTCTCCACGATCTACGTCGTGAGCTACCTGGCGTTCGGCGTGCCGGCCGTCGTCGGAGGGCTGCTCGAGCCGACCGTCGGGCTCGTGCCGGTCATCGCCGGGTACGGGGCGTTCATCGTCCTCGCCGCGGTCGTCGCCCTCGTGCTGCAGCTCGTGTCGCGGGACGCCGCCGCGGTCGAGGAGCAGGCCGCCGAGGTGCTCGAGCGCACCTGCACCGGCTCGGTCCGGGTGTCCCCCGCCGAGTAGGCGCGACGGGCGCTCGCCTCAGTGCCCGGGGCGCGCCCGCTTCGCGCCGCGCCCGCGCACCCCGACCGTCCGAGCAGCACCGGTGTGCGCCGCGTCGACGTCCGCCTTGCCGCGGTCGGCGGCGTTCCGGAGCCACTGCGGCCCGTGCGCCTTCGCCCAGTCCCAGAAGCGGTGCAGCTGGGCACGGAGCCACGTGATGATCCGGTGGAAGAAGTGGAACTCGCTCGCGAGGATCGTCAGCCCGATGAAGACCACCAGCCACCCCGGCCCGGGCAGCGGCACGAGGATCAGCCCGATCACGACGACGAGCCCGCCGACGATCCCGACGAGCACCTTGTAGAAGAGGTGCAGGTGGGGACGCGCGTGGATCCAGGCGCGGACGTCGTGGAACCACTGGAACCGCCGGTGCGGCGTCTCGGCACGTTCGACCGCGTCGGTCCGGTCGTTCGGGTCGCCTTCCATGTGCCGCAATGTAGGGCGCGCGGCTGGGAAACCGCGGCGCGCGCGGTGGACGTGCGGTGCGTCCGTGACGGGAGGCGCGTGGCGGGGCCGACCCGCGCCTCCCGTCGGACGGAGCGGGCCAGGAGGCGCGTCACGCGTGCGCCACGCAGGTCGCGGCCCACGGGACGGCGGCGAGGCGCGCCTCCGGGATCGGTTCCCCACCGACCGCACAGCGGCCGTAGGTCCCGGCGTCGAGCCGCGCGAGCGCGGCGTCCACCAACCGGATCCGCTCGCGGGCGTCGTCCCGCACGGCGCCGAGCGAGCCGCGCTCCCATGCGAGGGTCGCGCCCTCGGGGTCGTGCTCGTCGTCGGAGTTGGCGTCCTGCCGGGCGTCGCTGACGTCCCGCATGCTCCGCTCGACGTCCGCGAGGAGCCGCTCGTTGCGCGCCCGCTCCGCGACCAGTGCCTGACGTGGGTCGTCCATGCCGGACACCGTAGTCGGCCCGGAATGGCAGTGCTGTCGGATGCGTTCGTATCGACATGACGAAGATCGGGTTCCTGTCGTTCGGACACTGGCGCGACGTGCCGGGGTCGAAGGTGCGCAGCGGTCGTGAGGCCCTGGTCCAGGCGATCGACCTCGCGGTCGCCGCCGAGGAGGCTGGCGTCGACGGCGCGTACTTCCGCGTCCACCACTTCGCGCCCCAGCAGGCGGCGCCCTTCCCGTTGCTCTCCGCGATCGCAGCGAAGACCAGCCGCATCGAGATCGGCACCGGCGTCATCGACATGCGCTACGAGAACCCGCTGTACATGGCGGAGGAGGCGGCTGCGACCGACCTCATCTCCGGCGGTCGGCTGCAGCTCGGCGTCTCCCGGGGCTCACCCGAGACCGCCCTCGCCGGTTACCAGCAGTTCGGCTACGTGCCGGACGCCTCCGACGAGAACGGCGGGGACATGGCCCGTGCGCACACGTCGGTGTTCCGGCGTGCTATCGCCGGTGAACCGATGGCGAACGCGAACCCGCAGATGACCGGCTCGGTCGGGTCCCTGCCGATCTCGCCGCTCTCCGACTCGCTCGGCGACCGCATCTGGTGGGGCGCCGGCACCCGGGCGACCGCGGAGTGGACGGCCGAGCAGGGCATGAACCTCATGTCGTCGACCCTGCTGACCGAGGACACCGGTGTGCCGTTCGACGAGCTCCAGGCCGAGCAGATCGAACGCTTCCGTCGGGTCTGGGCCGAGTCCGGCTGGGAGCGGACCCCTCGGGTCTCGGTGTCCCGCAGCATCATCCCGATCATCGACGACGAGTCGCGGCACTACTTCGGCGTCCGGGCACAGGTCGAGGGCCAGGACCAGGTCGGGCACCTCGACGGCGGGCTCGCACGGTTCGGCCGGTCGTACATCGGGTCGCCGGAGGACCTGGTGGCCGAGCTCGCGGCGGACCAGGCCGTGCGGGCTGCCGACACCGTGCTCGTCACGGTGCCGAACCAGCTCGGCGTCGAGTTCAACGCCCGGCTGCTCGCTTCGGTGAAGGACGTCATGCGCGAGGTGGACGCGGCGCCCGTCCCGGCCTGACGGGCGGTCAGGCGACGGCGGTCGGGTCCGGGGTCGGCGGGGCTGGCGGGGTCGTCGCCGGTGCGGGCGCGGTCGTCGCCGGTGCGGGCGCGGTCGTCGCCGGTGCGGGCGGGGTCGTCGCCGGTGCGGGCCAGACGAGCCGGAAGCGTTCGCACACGACCGGCATCCGCGGATCGAACCCGCGCAGGTCCTCCGAGTACGCGCGCCAGTACGCCTCGTGCACCCGGCGCCAGTGCGCGAGCGTCCGGTCGCCCTCCCCCTCGGCCCGGGCGTGGTCCGCATCGACCTCGTCGAAGGGGACGATCCGGACGCTCGTCGTCTCGACGACCGCCCGCGGTGCCCCGGTGGAGTCCGTGACGATGCCGATGTCCCCGACCTCCGGCACGCGGTCCCCGGACGCCTCGTAGTCCCAGAACGACGACGCCGTCCCGCCCTTCACCCCGCGCAGCACGAGGTCGAGCAGATCGTCCGCCTGCGCCGGCGTCGCGCCGAACGACCACGCCTCCGGCAGGGCCGTCGGCAACTCCGGTCGCTCGTCGCGCCGGTCACGCCAGAAGTCGTCGAGCGTCGAGGTCACCCGCTCGACGCTACTGCACGCGGGTGGTCCCCCTTCCTGCCGACACCCGGGCTGGGACTGTGGCCGCTTCCCGCACTCCCGTAGCGTCGACGTGCACCTTCCCACGCACCCCGAGGAGCACCCCGTGACGCTGCCGGCCGCCGGCTGGTTCCCCGATCCGCAGGACGCGAGCCGCCTGCGCTGGTGGGACGGGCGTGCCTGGGGAGCGGCGACACGGGTGCTGCCGAGCCGGACCGAGCCGATCGTCCCGGTGGTCGTCGCGCCCGTCGGACCGTCCTTCTCGGTGCAGCCGGCGGCGATCCGGACGCGTTCCTGGGCGTCCGGGGGCTCCGGCGTCCACCGGTTCAGTGCGTTCTCGACCCTGGCGGTGCTGCTCGCGGCGGCCTCCGTGGTGGTGAACCCCTGGGGAGCGAGCAGTGCGGCGGCGATCGTGGCGGGGCTGCTCGGCGTCGCGTGGCCGGGGGCGACCGGGGGCTGGCGGGTGCTGGCGCGCAGTGCTTCGGCGAGCGCCCTGGTCCTCGCGGTGGCGACGGCTGCCGTGGCGGCGTCCGCGCAGTTCCACGTGTTCTGACCTCGTGAGCAGGAACGGTCTGGTGCCCTCAGGCGACCCGACCGTTCCTGCTCACGAAGTACGCCGCGCCCGCGGGTGCGCCGTCTGGTACACGTCCCGCAGCATGTCCGCCGTCACCATCGTGTAGATCTGCGTCGTCGCAACGCTCGCGTGCCCGAGCAGCTCCTGCACGACCCGCACGTCCGCTCCTCCCTCGAGCAGGTGCGTCGCGAACGAGTGCCGGAACGTGTGCGGCGACACGTGCTCGGAGAGCTCCGCACGCTCCGCTGCCGCCTGGATCACGAGCCACGCACTCTGCCGTGACAGCCGTGCGCCCCGGGCGCCGAGGAACAGCGCCGGCGTCGACGCTCCCCGTGCCGCGAACACCGGGCGAGCCCGCACGAGGTACGCGTCGATCGCCGCCCGCGCGAAACTGCCGAGCGGCACCACCCGCTGCTTGTTGCCCTTGCCGGTGACCTTGACGACGGACAGCCCGTCGTCGAGGTCACCGGAGCCGTCCGACAGCGTCGTCACGTCGTCGACCGAGAGCCCGACGGCCTCCGAGATGCGCGCTCCCGTGGCGTAGAGGAGTTCGAGCAACGCCCGGTCCCGCAGCCCCACGAGGTCGTCGGCGGCACCGTCGGGCGACCCGGCGGACGCGGCCCCGAGCAGCCGCTCCATGTCGTGCACCGAGATCGCCTTCGGCAGCCGCATCGGGGCCTTCGGCGGCCGCACGGACGCGCCGGGGTCGAGCTGGAGCCACCCCTCGCCGGCGGCGAACGCGGTGAACGACCGCACCGAGCTGAGCATGCGTGCCACCGACCTCGGCGCGAGCGGCCCGGACGGTCGGGTCGCGAGGTGCTCCACGAACCCCGCGAGGTCCGCGCGCGCGATCCTCCCGACGTCGTCGAGCACCGCCGGTCCCCCGGCACGGTCGGCGCCGTCCGACTCCACGACCGGAGCCGTCGCGAGCCACGACGCGAACGTCAGCAGGTCCCGCCGGTACGCGGACAGCGTGTGCTGCGAGAGCCCCCGCTCGATCGCGATGTGCCGCAGGTACGTCTCCGTGGCACGCTCGAACGGGATCACCCCACGAGGCTAGCGCCGCTCGGGGAGCGTCAGTGCAGCGACCCGTCCGGCTCCCCCACGCGGAACCCGGTGAAGGCGACGGTCAGTCCCGCGCGGGACGGTGCCGCACAGAGCAGCCCCGCCGACACGGGGGCATCGGGGTCGAGGTACGCCACCCGCACGAGCCGCGGCGGCTCGTCGTCCGCCCACGCCCGGATCGTCACGGCATCGCCGTCGCGGCTGGCCCGGACCGTGACGACCCGCCCGGTCCACTCCGGCACGGGGGCCACCGACCAGTCCGACGCATCGCGCGTGACGACCGCTCCGACCTGGGGCGTCCCGTCGGCGAACTCGACGCCGGCCTTGATCCAGTTCCGCTCGTCGACCCGCAGGAACACCCCCGCCTGGTCGAACTGCTCCGTGTAGTCGAGCACGAACGACACCTCGACCGAGAACGCCCCGTCGACCGGGCGGAGCAGCGCGTGCTCGGAGTCGTGCACGAAGCCGTACGAGGTGGTGCGCCAGGCGTCACTGCCCTCGACGGCCGTCACCCGCAGGACGTCGCCGTCGAGCGTCGCCGCAACGGGCTCGTGCGTCCACCGCCCCTGGTCGAGCAGCGCCGCGAGGCTCACGCCGCGCGCCGCTCGAGCGCGTCCACCGCGAGCACGGCCACGACGAGCCCGGAGTTGTGCAGCCGACCGTCGAGGATCGCCTCGACCAGCTCGGCCCGGGGCACCCACCGCTTCACGATGTCGGCCTCTTCGGCTTCGCGGTCGAACGCCGTCGCGGTCGCGCGCACCCCACGGGCGCGGTAGATCTGCAGGAACTCGTCGCTGCCGCCGGACGAGGTGTTGTAGGTGACGAGCGGCTCCCAGTCGTCGGCCTCGAGGTCAGCCTCCTCCGCCAGCTCGCGCTGCGCCGCGGTCAGGTGGTCCTCGCCCGCCATGTCGAGCAGCCCCGCCGGCAGCTCCCAGTCGCGCATCCGCACCGGGTGCCGGTACTGCTGGATGACGAGCACGCGGCCGTCGTCGTCCTCGGCGTAGACCGCGACGGCACCGGTGTGCTCGATGTACTCCCGGACCATCGTCTCGTCGTGGTACGCGATGCTGTCGCGGCGCACGTCCCAGACGGCGCCCTCGTACACGACGGTGGACTCGGTGACCTCGAACGAGGCGGGTTCGTCAGCGATGGGTGCGTCAGTCACGCGACCATCCTGGCACTGGCGCGCCCCGCTCGGCGGCAACGCGAAGCGTTGCGCGGGGCGCGCCGACCGAGCCTGCGAGGGAGGACGGTGCCAGCTGGCACCGCGCCTCCAGTCAGAGACCACTCGCGTTACGCGACCTGCTCCTCTTCCTGCGGGTCGAAGAGGCTCGACGCCTCGTGCCGCTCGATCGCGGCACCGACGAGCCCCGCGAACAGCGGGTGCGCGTCCGTCGGACGCGAGCGCAGCTCGGGGTGCGCCTGCGTGGCGATGTAGAACGGGTGCACCTCGCGCGGCAGCTCGACGTACTCCACCAGCGTGCCGTCGGGCGACGTGCCCGAGAACACCAGGCCGGCGTCCGCGATCTGCTCGCGGTACTTGTTGTTCACCTCGTAGCGGTGACGGTGCCGCTCGGACGCCTCGGGAGCGCCGTACAGCGATGCCGCGAGCGACCCCTCGGTGAACGTCGCCGGGTAGAGGCCGAGGCGCATGGTCCCGCCGAGGTCGCCGCCCGCGATGATGTCCACCTGCTCCGCCATGGTCGCGATGACCGGCGTCGAGGTCTCCGGGTCGAACTCGGTGCTCGACGCGTCGGTCAGGCCGACCTCGTGCCGGGCGTACTCGATGACCATGCACTGCAGGCCGAGGCACAGGCCGAGCGTCGGGATGCCCTGCTCACGCGCGAACTTCAATGCGCCGAGCTTGCCCTCGATGCCGCGCACGCCGAACCCGCCGGGGATGCAGATGCCGTCGACGTCGCCGAGCTGCTTCGCCGCGCCCTCGGGCGTGGTGCAGTCGTCGGACACGACCCACTTCAGCGTGACCTTCGCGTCGTGCGCGAAGCCACCCGCGCGGAGCGCCTCGGTGACCGACAGGTACGCGTCCGGCAGGTCGATGTACTTGCCGACCAGGGCGATCGTGACGTCCTTCTTCGGCTCGTGCACGGCACGCAGGACCGGGGTCCACGAGGTCCAGTCGACCGGACCCGCCGCGAGCCCGAGCGCGTCGACGATGACCTGGTCGAGGCCCTGGTTGTTCAGCAGGGTCGGGAGGTCGTAGATCGACGGCACGTCCACCGCGTTCACCACGGCGTCCTCGTCGACGTCGCACATGAGCGCGATCTTCTTCTTGTTCGAATCCGACACCGGACGGTCGCTCCGCAGGACCAGCGCGTCCGGCTGGATGCCGATCGAGCGGAGTGCGGCCACCGAGTGCTGCGTCGGCTTCGTCTTCTGCTCGCCCGAGGCGTTCATGAACGGGACGAGCGACACGTGCACGAAGAACACGTTGTTGCGGCCGAGCTCGTGGCGGACCTGCCGCGCCGACTCGATGAAGGGCTGGGACTCGATGTCGCCGACCGTGCCGCCGACCTCGGTGATGATGACGTCGGGCTGGGGGTCGTTCTGCGCCTGCTCGCGCATCCGACGCTTGATCTCGTCGGTGATGTGCGGGATGACCTGCACAGTGTCGCCGAGGTACTCGCCCCGACGCTCCTTCGCGATCACCGTCGAGTAGACCTGGCCGGTCGTGACGTTCGCGGACTGCGACAGGTTGATGTCGAGGAAGCGCTCGTAGTGCCCGATGTCGAGGTCCGTCTCCGCGCCGTCGTCGGTCACGAAGACCTCGCCGTGCTGGAACGGGTTCATGGTGCCCGGGTCCACGTTGAGGTACGGGTCGAGCTTCTGCATGACGACCTTGAGGCCGCGAGCCGTGAGGAGGTTGCCGAGGCTGGCCGCCGTCAGGCCCTTGCCGAGGGACGAGACGACCCCGCCGGTCACGAAGATCTGCTTCGTCACCTTCGGGGTCGCGTTCGAAGAATTGGTTCCGCCGCTGAGAGTGTCCGCCACGGGATTCCATCGTACGTCAGAACTGCCAGGAGGCGCGACCTCGGTTCGCCGTGGGCGTTGCGTCGGGCGTGTGGCCGGGTCTCCGGGCCGTGGTCGCGCCGTGCGGCGAGGTCCGCCGCACGGCGCGAGGCGGGCGCGAGCCGCGCCTCCTGGATCGGCGTGCGGCGACGCGATCAGGCATTCTGGCCGGCGACGTCGAGCAGCTCGCGCGCGTGCTCCATGCCGCTGGCGCTGTCCCCGAGCCCGGAGAGGAGCCGCGCCATCTCCTGCAGACGGTCCTCGCCCTCGAGGCGACGGACGCTCGACGACGTGACCGCCCCGCTGGCGTCCTTCACGACGTTGAGGTGGTTGTTCGCGAACGCCGCCACCTGCGCCAGGTGCGTCACGACGATGACCTGCGTGCGCTCCGCGAGCTTCGCCAGACGACGACCGATCTCGATCGCCGCCGCGCCTCCGACGCCGGCGTCGACCTCGTCGAAGACGAACGTCGGCACCGTCGTGCTGCCCGCCATGACCACCTCGATCGCCAGCATGACGCGGGAGAGCTCGCCACCCGACGCACCCTTGCCGATCGGCCGCGGGTCGGTACCGGAGTGCGGCTGCAGCAGGATCGACACCTGGTCGCGGCCGTGGCGCCGGTAGTCGCCCGCGTCCGAGACCTCGACCACGAGGGTCGCCCCGGCCATCGCGAGGGACTTCAGCTCGGCGGTGACGCGCTTTGCGAGGTCCTTCGCCGCCTTGGTCCGTGCCGTCGTCAGGGCCGCGGCGGCGCCGGCGAGCGTCTGCTCGTCCTGCTCGACCGCCTGCTGCAGTGCCACGATGCGGTCGTCGTCGCCGTCCAGTTCGAGCAGCCGATCACTCGCGCGCTGCCCGTAGGCGATCACGTCGTCGACGGTCTCGCCGTACTTGCGCGTGAGGCCGGCGAGCAGGGCCCGCCGCTCGTTGATGAGTTCGAGGTCGTGGCCGGCGTCGGGTTCGAGCGAGCCGAGGTAGCTCGACAGGCTCGCGGAGGCCTCGGACGCCTGGATGCCGAGCTCCGTGAGCTGCTCGAGCACGGGCTGCAGTTCGGCGTCGGACCCCGCGACCCGCTCGATCGCCCGGCGAGCGGACTCGACGAGGCCCACGACGTCCTGCACGCCGTCCAGCGACTCGCTCGAGAGGGCTTCGTGCGCGAGGCCCGCGGACAACCGGAGTTCTTCGAGGTTCCCCAAGCGCTCGGCGCGGTCGGCCAGCTCGACGTCTTCGCCGGGCTGCGGGTCCGCCGCTTCGATCTCGTCGGACGCCGCGCGGATGCGTTCGGCCTCGGCCACCCGGTCGTCACGGTCACGGGTGAGGGTCTCGAGCTCGCCGGTGTGCTGCTGCCAGGTGTCGTAGGCCCGCACGTACGCCGCGAGGACCTTCTCGAGCGCCGGACCGCCGAAGCCGTCGAGTGCGGCACGCTGCGCGGTCGCCGAGGTCAGCCGGATCTGGTCCGACTGTCCGTGCACGGTGACCAGCTGGTCGGCGAGCTCGCCGAGCACCGCGACGGGAGCGCTGCGGCCGCCGACGGTCGCACGGCTGCGACCTTCGGCCGAGACCGTGCGCGTCAGGATGAGCTCGCCGTCCTCGACGGTGCCACCGGCGTCCTCGACACGTTCGGCGACGGCGTCGTGCTCGGGCACGTGCCAGCGCCCCTCGACCACGGCGGTCGACGCGCCGCGGCGGACGGACCCCGCGTCGGCACGGGCGCCGAGGAGCAGCCCGAGCGCGGTCACGATCATCGTCTTGCCCGCACCGGTCTCACCGGTCACCACGGTGAAGCCGGGGCCGAGCTCGAGGGTGGTCTCGCCGATGACCCCGAGGTCGGAGATGGAGATCTCCTCGATCACAGGGTGTCCTCGTCGTCCTGCTGCGGGCCGCGCCACCCGGCGACGGGGAGCTGGAACTTCGCCACGAGCCGATCGGTGAACGGGGCGTCCTTGAGGCGGGCCACACGCACCGGGTCCGGCGAGCGCCGGACCTCGACGCGGGCACCCGGAGGGAGGTCGTGCGTGCGTCGACCGTCGCACCACAGGACGCCGACACCGCTCGTGCGACGCAGCACCTCGATCGCGAGGGTGCAGTCCGGGCCGACCACGATCGGCCGCGCGAAGAGGGCGTGGGCGCTCAGCGGCACCATGAGGAGCGCGTCGACGTCGGGCCAGACGATCGGCCCGCCCCCGGAGAACGAGTAGGCCGTGGAGCCGGTCGGGGTCGACACGACCACACCGTCGCAGCCGAACGACGACAGCGGGCGGCCGTCGACCTCGGTCACGACCTCGAGCATGCGTTCCCGGGAGGCCTTCTCGATGGTCGCCTCGTTCAGCGCCCAGGACGAGTAGACGACCTCGTTGCCGACGACGACGTCCACCTGCAGGGTGACGCGTTCCTCGACGTGGTACTCGCCGGACAGGGCTCGTTCGACGGTCGCCCGGAGCCCGTCCCGCTCGCTCTCGGCGAGGAACCCGACGTGTCCGAGGTTGACGCCGACGATCGGGGCGCCCGTCCCGCGCACGAGCTCGGCCGCGCGGAGGATCGTGCCGTCGCCACCGAGCACGATGACGATCTCGAGCTGGTCGGCCTGGACGTCGACGCCGAGGATGTCGACCTGCCCGACCGAGGCTTCGGCGCGGCGGATGTCGGCGTACTCGTCGAACGGCATGACCGGGACGAGACCGGCGGCGTGCAGGAGGTCGCAGACCTCGACCGCAGCGTCGATCGAGTCGCGGCGGCCCGTGTGGGACACCAGGAGGATGTGCCGGTCGTCGCTCATGCCGTCCCTTCCGTCAGTTCGGTCGCCCGGACGATCCATTCTGTCGGATTGGTACCGACATCCCGCTGGAAACGCGCCAGGTACTCGTGGTTGCCGTGCGTGCCGACGATCGGCGACGCCGCGAGCCCCGAGGTGCCCAGACCGAGGTCCCACGCTGCCCAGAGGACGTTCATGAGCGCGTCGTTCCGGAGCGCCGGGTCACGGACGATGCCCTCACGGACACCACCGCGGCCGACCTCGAACTGCGGCTTCACGAGCAGGACGAAGTCGTCGGCGGGGACGGACTCGACCAGCGCCGGCAGGACGAGCCGGAGCGAGATGAACGACAGGTCCCCCACCACGAGGCTCGTCTCGGCCGCGGCGGGGTCGAGCGCGAGGTAGGCCTCGGCCGTGAGGTTGCGCGCATTCGTGCCCTCGACGACGGCGACACGGGAGTCGAGCGCTACGACGGGGTCGAGCTGCCCGTGCCCGACGTCGAGCGCCACCACGCGTCGTGCACCGCGGCTCAGGAGCACCTGGGTGAACCCCCCGGTGCTCGCACCGACGTCGAGCGCGACACGGTCCGACGGATCGACGCCGAACGTGTCGAGCGCGCCGAGGAGCTTCAGCGCAGCACGCGACACCCATTCGTCCGCACCGGCGACGTGGATCGGGGCCGATGGCCGCACCGGCGCCGACGGCTTGACGATCGCGGTGCCGGCGACGGTCACGCGGCCGTCCTGGATCAGTTTCGACGCTGCCGTGCGGGACTTCGCGAGCCCGCGGGAAGCGAGGAGGGCATCGAGCCGGACGGGCCGTTCGTCCTGCAGTGTCTCGTCGCCGTTGCCGTGCTCGTCAGGCACTCGTGCTGCCGCCGCTCTCGAGACGGGTCCGCAGTTCGTCGTGCAGCGCGGAGAACGCATCGGCGCGCTCGGCCAGTGGCAGCGATTCGGCCGCGGCGGTGCGCTGCCCGAAGTCGTCCGTCACGGCGTGGTCGTCCGTCCGCACCTGGTCCGGGTCGCCCGGGCGGGCGTCGCGCTCGGGGTCCCGCTCGTCGTTCGACACGTCGGTCACGCTACTCGCCGCCGTACAGCTTCGGGTCGACGTCGAGTCCGTAGATCGCGAGCCCGGACTCCCAGATGAGGGCGGTCCCGGCGCGGAGCAGGTCGATCGCGTCGCCGTCGTCGAGCACCCGCACGACGTGGCCGCGCATCGCCACCGTGACGGCACCGACCGTGGCGTAGCGGGTGCCGTCCGGGTCTTCCCGTCGGATCGTCACCGGGTAGGGCTCGGACAGGCCACGGAGGTCGCCGAGGATGTACGTGGGACGCGACCGCTGGTCGGCCGCGAGCACCTGCTTGGCCTTGTCGATCCCGGTGAGGACGAGGACGCTGGGGATGCCGGCGTCGTTCGCGCCCTTGATGTCCGTGTCGAGGCGGTCGCCGATGAACAACGGGTGCTCACCACCGAAGCGCGCGAGGGCTGCGTCGAAGATCGGCCGCTCGGGCTTGCCGGCGACCACGGGCATCCGACCGACGGCCTGGTGCACGGCGGACACGAGCGTGCCGTTGCCGGGCGCGATGCCGCGCTCGACCGGGATCGACCAGTCCATGTTCGTCGCGACCCACGGCACGTCCGGGTCGGCCAGGGCGAAGGACGCCTCGGCGAGGTGCGTCCACCCGAGGTCCGGGGAGAACCCCTGGATGACCGCGGCCGGCGCGTCCTCGGCGCTGGACGTCACGGTGAAGCCCGCTGCCTCGACGATGCTCGTCAGCCCCAGACCACCCGTGACGAGCACCGTCGCACCCGCGGGGACGAGCGTCTCGAGCAGCCGGACGCCCGCCTGCGACGAGGTCACCACGTCGTCCTCGGACACCTCGAGCCCGTACCGCTCGAGGTGCTCCGCGACGTCGACCGGTCGGCGCGATGCGTTGTTCGTGATGTAGCCGACGCGGGCGGTCAGGGAGGCGCGGGTCAGCGCCTCGACCGCGTGCGGGATCGCGTTGCGGCCGCGGTACACGACGCCGTCGAGGTCGGTGAGGACGACGTCCACACCGTCCGTCGGCGGCTTCGGCGCGTCAGTCGGCTGCGGACCCGTCGACGTCGGAGGGGTTGTCGTCGTCGATCTCGCCGGGCTCGTCTCCGGCCGGTTCGTCGTCGTCGGGCTCGTCACCGAGGGGCTCGTCGGCGAGCTCGGCGTCGGGCTCGTCGTCGACGGCTCCGGCGAGCTCGTCTGCGGGTCCTTCGACTTCGAGCGTTTCCTCGACCACATCAACTGTCTCCCAAGCGTTCTCGTCGGCGACCTCGGCCAGGGCCGCTGCCGCACGATCGACACGGGCCCACCACTCGTCGGCCTCGTCCTGGCGGCCGAGCTCCTCGAGCGTGGCCGCGTAAGCACTGTAGAGCGCCGGGGACCAGCTGTAGGCAGTGGACGGGTCGAGCTGTGGAATCTCCAGCTCGCCGAGTGCGGCTGTGGGATTCCCGAGGTCGAGGCGCGCACCGGACATGGCGATGGCGAGCTCGACCTGCACGGCCGTGTCCAGCGCCGCGCGGTCGACCGACCGGCCGAGCTCGAGCGCCCGCTCGGGACGGCCGAGCCCACGCTCGCAGTCGACCATCATCGGCAGCTGGTCGTTCCGGCCCGAGATGCGTCGGTAGGTCCGGAGCTCCCGCAGCGCCGTCGCGAAGTCACCGAGGCGGTACGCGGTGATGGCCGCCGTCTCACGGACGACGCCGACCCGGCCGGCTCGACGAGCCGCGCTCAGTGCGTGCTGGTTCGCGGTATCGGGGTCCTCGTCGACCAGGAGTGCCGCGGCCACGAGGTGACGGGCGACCCAGTCGGCGTTGTCCTTGCTGAGCGTCTTGAGCTCCGCCCGGGCGACCTTGTCGAGATCGCGTGCCTGGATGTCCTCGGGGATCTCCGGGTCCTCGTGGCGAGGGCGGATCGACTTGGTGCCGTAGGGGTCGCGGTCCTCCCAGTCGTCCCGCGAGGCCTCGCCGAACCGCGCACCGGCGTGACGGCTGCCGTCGCCGAAGCGCTGACGATCGTCGCGGCCGCCGCGGTCACGGTCCTGGGCGCCGCGGAACGGACGGTCCCCGTCACGACGGGGTCGGTCGCCGTCACGGGCGGGACGGTCCGAGCGGAACGGACGGTCACCATCACGACGCGGTCGGTCATCGCCACCACGGAACGGGCGGTCGCCATCACGAGCGGGACGGTCCGACCGGAACGAACGGTCACCATCACGACGCGGACGGTCATCGCCACCACGGAACGGGCGGTCACCATCGCGACGCGGACGGTCGGCACCCCCACGGAACGGACGGTCGCCATCACGAGCCGGACGGTCCGACCGGAACGGACGGTCACCATCACGACGAGGACGGTCGTCGCCACCACGGAACGGACGGTCCCCGTCACGACGCGGACGGTCGTCGCCACCACGGAACGGACGGTCCCCGTCACGACGGGGACGATCCCCATCGCGAGCCGGACGGTCCGACCGGAACGGACGGTCACCATCACGACGAGGACGGTCGGAACCCCCACGGAACGGGCGATCCCCGTCACGAGCAGGACGATCCGAGCTGCGCGGACCGTCACCACGAGGAGGACGACTCGAGTCGTCACGGTCACCACGCCAGGCGGGCCGCCGGCCACCATCTCGGAACGGACGATCGCCGTCCCGGTAGGAGCGCGCCCCGTCACGGGACGGACCACCATCCCGAGCAGGACGATCCCCATCGCGCCGGGGAGCATCGCGCCGGTCGCCCTCGCGGCGCTCGAAGTCGCGCGGCCCGGACGACCAACGGTTCCCACCGTCACGCCGAGGGGACCGGTCGCCATCGCGACCTCGTCGGTCTCCACGATCGCCGTCGTTCCGCCGCTGATCGTCGTCGTTCGCCACCGTTGCTCCTCATTGCGTGCCCGAGCGCTCGCCCAGGCCATCGTCCGCTGTGTCATTGTGTGTGTCGGCGCCGCACTGTCCCGCCCGTACGCGTGAACCCAGTCCATCACGAACGAGCGCACGAGTCGAGCGAGGTGCGGCAGAAACAGAAGTAGCCACCGGCCTCCCGAGAACGAGGGTCTCCCCTACGAGTTCTCGATGGAGGGCCGATGGCCACATCTTCTTACTAAATTGAGTCCGGCGGCGTCCTA
>NZ_MJGR01000023.1:0-24544 GCF_001865105.1 Curtobacterium sp. MCBA15_016 | reverse complement strand
CCCGTCCGTCCTGTGGTCGCCTCGGCACCGGCCCCGCGAACGGGGACGCTGTGGCGGGGTCCTGGGTCCGCCAGACTGACCGGGACATGCCCGCTGCACCCGACCACCGCCCCCTCCGGCCCCGACGCACGACCCTCGTGGTCGGCCTGGCGCTGATCATCGCGACCGCCGTCTCCGGGTGCTCGCACCGAGCCGAGCCCGTGGGCCTCGACGATGCGTTCCCGGACTGGGCGAAGGGCGTGCAGGACCGCTGGGCGGGACAGCCGGGCGAACTCGGCAGCGGCACCGGCTCGAACGACTCGTCGAGCCGACTGTCCCTCGGCACCGGCGAGGACGGGGCACCTGCCCGGGTGAGGGTCTCGATCACGTGCCAGGGCGACGGCACCGTCCACATGGCGGTGTGGGCCGGCCGGATCGTGGACGGGGCCGAGAACGGCAAGCGGCTCGCCTCGGGCGAGATCCGGTGCGGACACGACGAGGACCTGTACCTGCGCACCCGGAGCCAGTACGTCACCATCGGTCCGACGTCCGGGGACTCGACCGTCGGCTGGTACGCGGCCACCTACAGCGACCTCGCGGCGACCGCCGCCGACTGACCGCGGGGCCGGGGTACACGCCGGTCCACCGCGTGCCCGACCGACCCGATCCGGTGCGGATCCGGCTGCTTCCCCGAGCTGGTGCGGTTCGACGCGGCGCACGCGCCGGGGCGGGGTGCCGACCGGACCTGGCGAACGCCTCCGAGCAGCCTGAGCGATCGTCGGGACTGGTGTGACTGAGCGGACGTACAGGCCTACCGTCCCTCGGTGTCGGGCCGAGGGAGCCCGGCGCCGAGGGGGGTCGGGTCGTGCAGCACACGTACGGGCAGCAGTTCGCGGAGATCTACGACGACGTCTTCCCGCCGGACCCGGGCCTCGTCGACGTGCTCGCTTCCAGCGCACCGGCGACGGCGCTCGAGCTCGGCGCGGGGACCGGCCGCGTGGCGATCCCGCTCGCGCAGCGGGGCATCACCGTCACCGGCGTCGACCTGTCCGCCGAGATGCTCGACCGGTGCCGCGACGGCGCCGACGACGCCGGCGTCGACCTCGAGCTGGTGCAGGGCTCGATGACGGACCTCCGCCTCGGACGGCGGTTCGACCTGGTCTTCTGCGTCTGCGCGTCCATCTCGATGCTGCTGACCCGCGAGCACCAGCGCGAGACGCTCGCCACCGCGCGGGACCACCTCGCCGACGGCGGCCGGTTGGTCGTCGAGACGCACAACCCGGACGCGGTGCTCGGCCTGCACGGCGGACGTCGTCGTGAGACCTGGTTCGTCCCGTACCCGGGCGCCGGCCGTGGTCTGCAGACCTACGCGACCCTGGACGAGCCGACCGGCCTCTGGCAGGTCAGTCACCTGTGGCACGACGGCGGACGGACGACCATCGGGAACGAGGTGAGCCTCCTCACACCGGTCGAGGTCCTGACGGGCCTCGGTGCGGAGCTCGGGCTCGCCGTCCGGTCCGTGACGGGCGACCGGGACGGCGGTCCGGTGACACCGGAGTCCCCCACGTACACGGTCGAGTTCGAGGTGGCGTCGTGATCGGGTTCGTGGACCGCGTCGTCCGAAGTGTCGTCGACCGGTCGGCCGACCGCGGGAACGTGCTCGCCGCGACCGAGCGGGCCTCCGCGCTCGTGGTGCTGATGGGGAGTCTCGAGCACCTCGCGAACGCGGACAACCGTCGGACTGGCGGCCTGAACGACTGGACCCTGCTGCGGGGCTCCGCGCTCGTCCGCAACGAGCGACTGCGCCGCGTGCTCGACCGCGTCTACCGGCCCCGGGTGGTGACCGCGATGCACGGGCTCCGGGTGGCCGCCGCCCTCGTCCACCTGTCCCCGGTCCGCGACCGACGCGTCCGCGCCGCGGCGTCCGCCGTCACGGTGCTCACCGGCTACGCACTCGGGCCGCTGCACCACAACGGCGGCGACGGCAGCGACCAGGCGGCGTTCTTCACGCAGGCGCTGTCGGGTGTGGCCCGGGCCTCCGGACGACCCGCGACGGTGGACACCGCGCTGTGGGCGGTCGCGAGCCAGGCGACCCTGTCGTACCTCGTGTCGGGGTGGGTGAAGCTGATGGGTGAGCCCTGGCGGAACGGCTCGGCGCTGCTCGGGGTGATGCGCACGCGGACCTACGGTTCGGAGTGGGTGTGGCGGGTCCTGCGCGACCGGCCGGCACTGGCGCGGGTGGGCGAGGTCGCCACGCTCGTCCTCGAGTGCGCGTTCCCGATCGTGTTCGTGCTCGGCCCGCGGATGCGCGTGGCGTACCTCGGCGCGATCGCCGGGATGCACCTCACCATCGCCGCGACCATGGGGCTCGGTCGGTTCCTCCCCGCGTTCCTCGCACTGCAGCCCGCGGTGCTCTACGTCACCGCGGACCGCCGATCGGTCGTGCCGCGTCGTCACGACGGGTTCCCGTGGGTCCTCGGCGTGATCGGGGCCGCGGTCGGGGCGCAGGCCGTGGTCCGGCAGGTCGTGGACGCCCGGCGCAGTCGACGTCCCCGTGCCGGACAGACCGTGGTCGAGACGCCCACCGGATCGCGCCTGGCCGTGCGGTACCGGCCGTCGGCCTCGGGCCCGGGCGCACCGCTGGTGGTGTTCGAGAACTCGCTCGTCGCGGTCCAGGAGTACTGGGACCCGATCATCGAGGAGCTCGGCGGTGACGTCGCCACGCTGACGTACGACCGTCCCGGAACCGGGGCGAGCACGGCTCCCGGTGCGACGCTCGCCACCTACGCGGAGGACCTCCGCTTCCTCGTCGGCCGCCACGCCGACGACGGACCCCTCTGGCTCGTCGGGCACTCGTTCGGCGGGCACCTGCTCCGACGCCACGCGGCCGAGCTCGGGCGCGACGTCGCCGGGGTGGTCCTCCTCGACCCGACCACCGGTTTCGTGGACCGACCCGACGAGGACGTCCTGACCGCCGTCCGGTCGCTCACCGACGGCTTCCCGCTGATGGAGTGGTCCCTGCGGACCGGCTGGGGATGGCTGCTCGACGCCACGACCTGGGCGATCCCCGCACGCCAGGGACGGACCGACGACCTGAGCCCCGTGTACCGGAACGCCCGACTGTGGCGCACCGGGCGTGCGGAGTGGCAGGCGGCGGAGCCGGACCTCGTCGCCGACCGACCCGGTCGCCGCATCCCCGAGGGTGCCGACGTGCTCGTCGTCACGGCGAGCACGAGCGACGAACTCCAACCGGCCGTGAGCGCCGCGCACGAACGCGTCGCGCACGAGCACGACGGTCGCCGCGAGGTCGTCCGGTCCACCCACGACGGCCTGCTCGTCCACCCCGGACCGGTCCGACGGGTCGGCGCACTCGTCCGCGAGGCGATCGGGGTGGACCGATGAGCCGCCGCAGTGACGGTCGGGCCCTGCCCCTCGCGATCGGCCTCGCGCTCTGGATCATCGCGACGGTCATCGGCCAGCACCCGAACCGTCGGTTCGACCGGGTCCGGCAGGTCGACACCGCCGCGCTGCTCATCCCGAACTGGCGCTTCTTCGCACCGATCCCCGCCTCGATGGACTTCGAGCTGCTGCACCGCTACCGGCAGGATGACGTGGTCAGCGAGTGGACGCGGACCAAGGACGTCGCAGCACGGCGGCTCCGGCACATGCTGTGGTTCCCGGACCGGCGGGTCGACAAGGGCCTGTTCGACGTGGTCGGACGGTTCCTGGTGGCAGCGGAACAGCTGCCGGACAGGTACGAGACGGGCGCCGACTACCGCGCGCTGCTCGCCTTCGTCCGCCGCGTCGTCGCCGCGCAGACCGGTGGTCGCGCCGATGCCGTCCAGTTCGCGATCGTCCGCACGGGCGGTCACGACGACACCGTGCCCGTCGAGGAGCTCTTCGCATCCCGACGGGAACCCATGCTCGACGGGGACGGCCCCCGTCGGCAGCCGGACGCCGCTTCCGCAGCGTCCGCACGACCGAAGGAGGAGACCAGATGAACGCCAACACACGGACCGCGCTGTGGTTCGCAGCACCCGTCGTGCTCATCGCCATCGCGGTGGCGATACTCCTGTTCGACC
The DNA here is from genome assembly GCF_001865105.1 of Curtobacterium sp. MCBA15_016. NCBI lineage: Bacteria > Bacillati > Actinomycetota > Actinomycetes > Micrococcales > Microbacteriaceae > Curtobacterium > Curtobacterium sp. MCBA15_016. The sequence goes on along the minus strand of NZ_MJGR01000023.1, from coordinate 20,483 downwards.
TGCCCGGCTTCGCGTGGCTGTCGGTCCTGGTCGTGCTCGGCATCGCAGCCGCAGTCTTCGTCGTCTCGGCACGACGAGAGTGACCTCGGCCCACCGGGCCGGGAACCGGGCCCAGCGCCCGACCATCACCATCGCAGAACGGAAGGAATCCAGCATGACCACCATCGCCGACATCGCGTTCGACAGCGACCGCGGGCAGCGGTTCGCACCGGAGCAGCCCCTCGCCGCGACCCCGCTCGCAGCGCTCGCCGCCACCTCGGTCTTCACGGGTGCGGTCGCCGCGTACGCGGTCGAAGAGGCCGTCGGGAACTGATCAGCAGGACATCGAGGAAGGAAGCAGCGCATGCAGCAGACACGACAGCTCGACGCCGTCCCGTTCGACAGTGACGAGGCGACCACGTTCCGTGGTCTCCGTCCCGTCGCGGCCACCCCGGCAGCGGTGGCCTGGGCCGGCGCCGTCGTGGCGGCGGCCGGGGTCGGTGCCGCCATCGGGGACGCCGTCGACTGACGGAGCCGCGTGACGGCGCCGGTGGGCGCCGTGTGCGGGCAGGACGGGAGGCGCGGTGCCGGACGGTACCGTGCCTTCCGTCGTCGACGGTGCGGGTGTGCTCCGCGCTACGGCCGGGTGTCGACGAGCGCGACGAACCGGCTGCCGATGCCCTCGACCTCGTGCCGGGTGAAGCCCGCGACGGGGTCCGGCGCCTGGTAGGGCTCGTGGTAGTCGCACATCAGGTGGTCCCAGTCGGGCCACCACTTCTTCGGACGTGCCTCTTCGGCGAAGCCGCAGACCACGCACTCGAGGCGGACCCAGACCTTCTTGGTGCCGGTGCGGTTGGCTCGGGACTGCACGAGCCAGGCGGGCGGGTCCTGCTCGATCGCCGTGAGTTCGGCCTCGCTGAGGTGCGAGGGGATCCCGTGCCGGGTCGCCATCTCGAGCGAGATGTCGAGCCGGACGGCGGCGTCACGTCGGGAGAGCATCCGACCAGCGTAGAGCGCCGACATCGAGCGGTGGGGGCGGGTGTCGCTGCGCCGACGCTCGCGCTACGATCCCGACATGCGTTCTCCTCGTTCTTCGTGGTGGCTGCGGTAGCAGCCTCCTGACGCATGGTCGCGGGCTGCACGGCAGCTCGCAGATCGCAGGACCGTCGTGCAGCCCTTTCTCTCGAGAGGGCAACTCCAGTGGACACGTTCACCGCCACACAACACCGCATGCACGACCTCGACGCCCGCATCCGGGCGCGACCGGACCGGTTCCGCGTCCTGACCGGCGAACGGCCGACCGGTCGGCTGCACCTCGGGCACTTCTTCGGCACGATCGCCGAGCGCGTCGCGCTGCAGCGGCGCGGCGTCGAGACCTTCCTGGTGCTCGCCGACTACCAGGTCATCACCGATCGAGACACCGCTGACCACGTCGCCTCGAATGTCCGCGAGGCGGTGCTCGACTACCTCGCGGCCGGACTCGACCCGGCCGCGACGACGGTCTTCACGCACTCGTCGGTGCCGGCGCTGAACCAGCTGCTGCTGCCGTTCCTCAGCCTCGTCACCGAAGCGGAGCTGCACCGCAACCCGACCGTGAAGGCCGAGGTCGCGGCATCCGGTCGCGCGCTCAGCGGCCTGATGCTCACCTACCCCGTCCACCAGGCCGCGGACATCCTGTTCTGCAAGGGCAACCTCGTTCCGGTCGGGAAGGACAACCTGCCGCACGTCGAGATGACACGGACGATCGCTCGGCGGTTCAACGACCGGTTCGGCGCGCTGTTCCCCGAGCCGGAACCGCTCGTCACGACGTACCCCGAGGTCCCCGGTGTCGACGGCCGGAAGATGAGCAAGAGCTACGGCAACGCGATCGCGCTCGGCATGACCGCCGACGAGACCGCGGACGTCATCCGACGGGCACGCACGGACGGTGATCGACACATCACCTTCGACCCCGAGCGCCGCCCGGGGGTCGCAGCGCTCCTCACGACCGCGGCGCTCTGCACGGGCTCGACCCCGGAGGCCATCGCCGACGAGATCGGCTCAGCGGGCGCGGCGGCGGTGAAGCGTGTCGCGGTCGAGGCGGTCAACGAGCGCTTCGCCGCGCACCGACGCCGTCGTGCCGAACTCGCTCGCGACCCGTCGATCGTCACCGCGGTGCTGGCGGCCGGGAACCGTCGGGCGAACGAGATCGCCGAGGCGACCCTCGATGAGGTCCGCACCCGGATGGGCATGCGGTACACCGACGATCCGATCAGGCCTCGCTGCGACTGAACTCGCTCGCCCGGCGGACCTGGTCGTCCGTCAGCGCGACGCCCGTGTACCGCTCGAACTGCCGCGCCGCCTGCAGCGCGATCACCTCGGCGCCGGTGATGACCTGCTTGTCCGCAACGCGACCGGCGCGGATCAGCGGGGTCTCGGACGGGAACGCGACCACGTCGAACACGGTCGTCGCCGCTCCGACGCGATCCTGGTCGAAGGCGAGCGTGTCCTGCTGGTCGCCGCGCATGCCGAGGGGCGTGACGTTCACCAGGACGTCGGTGACCGGCGCGTCCCGCTCGTCGGCGACCCATTCGTACCCGTACCGCGCCGCGAGGGCCGGCCCCGCCTGCCCGTTGCGTGCGACCACGGTGAGGTCGTCGAACCCGGCACCCCGGAACGCCGCAGTGACCGCCTTGGCCATGCCGCCGGAGCCGCGGAGCAGCACACTCGCGGACGGATCGACGGCGTGCGAGGCGAGCAGCGACGCGACTGCCTCGTAGTCGGTGTTCGACGCCGTGAGGACGCCGTCGTCGTTCACCACGGTGTTGATCGACTCGATCGCCGCCGCGGACTCCTCGACGACGTCGACGAGCGGGATGATCGCTTCCTTGAAGGGCATCGAGACCGAGCAGCCGCGGATGCCGAGTGCCCGGATGCCGGTCACCGCGCCGGGGAGGTCGGTCGTGGTGAACGCCTTGTAGACGAACTCCAGCCCGAGCTCGTCGTAGAGGAAGTTGTGGAAGCGGGTGCCGATGTTGCTCGGTCGAGCGGCGAGTGAGATGCAGACCTGCATGTCCTTGTTGAGGATGGGCATGTCGTCAGTCTCCCATGGCAGCAGGGATGGAGCGGTCCACAGGAGTCAGATGTGGAGGGGGTGGGGTTGTCCCCACCACGGATGCGGGTGTCCCCCGGATTCGATGTCGGATCGATCCTCCGTACCGTCGACGACATGAACACACTCATCCGCCCCCGCGCCGGCCGCCTCCTCGCCGGGGTCTGTGCCGGCATCGCCGACCGGTTCGGCTGGTCCCGCACCCTCGTCCGCATCGCCTGGGTCGTCCTGAGCCTCTTCCCGGGGCCGCTCTGGATCGCCTACGTCGTCCTCTGGATCCTCATGCCGAACCAGGGCTCCCGGCGCTGATCCCCCACCCGTCCGGACGGGTTAGTGTGGCGGGGTGCCGGTCTCCGTCTTCGATCTGTTCAGCATCGGGATCGGTCCGTCGAGTTCCCACACCGTCGGACCGATGCGGGCCGGACGCGCCTTCGCCGCCCGCGTGGCCGAGGCTCCCGTCGCGACGATCGCCGTCGACCTCTACGGCTCCCTGGCCTCGACCGGCCAGGGCCACGGGACGCTCGGCGCGGTCGTCGCCGGCCTGATGGGGTCCGACCCCGAGACCGTGGATCCCGACGCGATGACCCGATCGCTCGTCGAGCTCGAGGAGACCGGCGTGCTCCGGCTCCAGGGCGGGTCGAGCGTCCCGTTCCGGCTCGCCGGCATCGTGCTCCACCCGCTGACGATGCTTCCCCGCCACCCGAACGCGATGCGCCTCCGCGCCGCCGACGCGTCCGGGGCGACCATCGCCGAGGAGACGTACTACTCGATCGGCGGCGGCTTCGTCACGAACGACTCCGAGGGGGACGTCGCCGAGACCGCGATCCCCGTCGACGACGCCGTGCCGTACCCGTTCTCGAGCGGCGCCGAGCTGCTCGCGGCCTGCGCGGCGACCGGGCTGCCGGTCAGCGGGGTCGCACTCGCCAACGAGACCGCCACGCGCAGCACCGACGACGTCCGCGCCGGCCTCCTGCGCATCCACGGCGTCATGGAGTCCTGCATCGAACGGTCCGTCGAGCGCTCCGGCACGCTCCCGGGCGGACTCACCGTGCGACGCCGCGCCGCGAACTGGTTCGAGCAGCTCACCGCCGACGACCCCGGGCACGACCCGCTCTTCGCGATGGAGTGGGTGAACCTCATGGCGATGGCCGTCAACGAGGAGAACGCCACCGGTGGACGGGTGGTCACCGCTCCGACGAACGGTGCCGCTGGCATCATCCCCGCCGTCCTGTACTACGCGCTCACCTACGTGCCGACGGTCACGACAGCGAACCGCGACGACACCGTGGTGCGCTTCCTGCTGACCGCGGGCGCCGTCGGTTCGATCTACAAGGAGCGCGCCTCGATCTCCGGTGCCGAGGTCGGCTGCCAGGGCGAGGTCGGATCGGCGGCGTCGATGGCCGCCGCAGGGCTCGCCGAAGTGCTCGGAGGAACGCCCGAGCAGGTCGAGAACGCCGCCGAGATCGCCATGGAGCACAACCTCGGGCTCACCTGCGACCCGATCGGCGGGCTCGTCCAGATCCCGTGCATCGAGCGGAACGCCATCGCCGCGAACAAGGCGATCAACGCGGCGCGGATGGCGCTGCGGGGTGACGGCGTGCACCACGTGTCGCTCGACCAGGTCGTCGAGACGATGCGGCAGACCGGCGCCGACATGTCCACGAAGTACAAGGAGACCGCGATGGGCGGGCTCGCGGTGAACGTCCCGCTCTGCTGAGCTCCGCCCTCGGGCGGGTCAGCCGTGCAGCAGCGTCAGCAGCCGGGCGGTCTCGCCGGCGATGGCGTCGCGCCCCGCGGAGACGTACTTGCGGGGATCGACCACGTCCGGACCTTCGTCGAGCACCGCTCGCAGGGCCCGGGTGAAGAGGCCGTTCAGGTGCGTGGAGATGTTGATCTTCGTCATGCCCGCCCGGACGGCTGCCCGCAGCTCGTCGTCCGACAGCCCCGAGGACCCGTGCAGGACGAGCGGGACCGGCACCGTGGCGCGGAGCTGCTCGACGAGCGTCCGGTCCACCGATGCCTCGCGCGTCTGCATCGCGTGGGACGTCCCGACGGCGACCGCCAGTGCGTCCACACCGGTGTCGGCGACGAAGGCAGCGGCGTCGTGCGGATCCGTGCGCACACCGGGAGCGTGCACGCCGTCCTTGCCGCCCACCTCACCGAGCTCGGCCTCGATCGCGACCCCGGCGTCGTGGCACCGGACTGCGAGTCGACGGGTGGCCTCCACGTTCGCGGCGAAGTCGAGGTGCGATCCGTCGTACATGATCGAGTCCACCCCGAGGTCGATGCCGGCGAGCACGAGCTCGGGGTCCTCGATGTGGTCGAGGTGCACGAGGACCTCGACGTCCGCGGACCGCGCGATCGCCGCGGTCGCCGTCGTGATCGGGGCGAGGCCGCCGTGGTAGCGGACGCAGTTCTCGCTGATCTGCAGGACCACGGGGAGCCCCGCTCGCTCGGCGCCGGCGACGATCGCCTCGGCGTGTTCCAGCAGCACCACGTTGAACGCCCCGACGCCGCGGTGTGCGGTCCGTGCGGCGTCGAGCAGTCCGGTGAGGGCGAGGTCGGCGATCATGCGTGGCTCCAGGTCGGGTCGGAGGGTCGTGCGCCGGACCGGGCGTCGTCGTCCGCGAGGAACCGGCGGACGGCGTCGACGTCGACCTCGCCGGCGACGGGCCGGAGGACGGCGGCGGCGCCGAACGCGGCAGCGGATCGGAGCGCGGCGTGGTCGACGCGGGGCGTGGACGGCGCGGTCGTGGTCGTGGTCGGACTCGTCGGGCCGTCGGACGACCCGCGCAGCAGCGCGGCGAGGAGCCCGGCGGTGGCCGCGTCACCGGCACCCGTGGGGTTCCCGGACACTCCCGGGACGGCGCGCACCTCGGTGACCCCGGTGCGTGTGTGTGCCGCCAGACCGTCCGCGCCACGGGACACCACGACGGCGCCCGCGCCACGGTCGAGCAGCTGCAGGGCACCGCTCCGCTCGTCGTCGGCGCCGGTCGCCTCGAGGAGTTCGTCGCGGTTGGGCTTGCAGATCGTCGCCCCGGCGTCGGCGGCCGCGAGGAGCGCAGCACCCGGACAGTCGACGAGGCTCGGCACCCCGCGCATCCGAGCGGCGGCCACCCAGTCCGCGACGACGCCCGGATCGGCGCGGTGCGGCAGGGACCCCGAGACGACGAGGAACTCGACGTCGCCGTCGAGCTGCTGACCGATCACGTCCGTGACGGCGACCCACTCGTCGGTGGTCACCTCGGGTCCGGGCTCGCCGAACATCGTCGGGTGCGCGACGTCGTCGACGACGGTGACCGTGGTGCGGGTCTCCCCCGTCACCGCGATGTCGACGTGCGCGAGACCGAGGGCGTCGAGGCCGTCGGCGATCCACCGGCCGGCAGCCGCACCGAGCGGCAGGACGGCGCGCGACGGGATCCCGACCGCGTCGAGCACCCGCCCGACGTTGAGGCCCTTGCCACCCGGACGACGGGCGACGTCGAGGACGCGCTGCGTCGTCCCGACGCGCTGACGGGCGACACGGTAGGTCACGTCCACCGCCGGGTTGGGCGTCACGATGAGGATCACCGGTGCACCGCCGCGGTCGTCCGCAGGTCGAGGACGCGCCAGGGCTCCGACCGCGCGGCACTGCTGGGGCCCTCGTCGATCACGAGCAGGTCGGCGGGAGCGCCGACCGAGAGCGGCGCCGGGAGGCCGAGCAGGCGTGCCGGTCGCGCCGACGTCGCCGCGACGACCTCGGGCAGCGGGGTGCCACCGTCGAGGAGGCGTCGGGCGGCGTCCTGCACGGTGATGGTGCTGCCGGCGAGGGACGAGCCGTCGGCGAGCAGCGCGACGCCGTCACGGACCGAGACCGCCGAACCCGCGATCGTGTGCTCGCCGTCGCCGCAGCCGGTGGCGGCCATCGCGTCCGAGACGAGCACGAGGCGGTCCGGCGCGGCTCGCCGCACGAGTCCGACCGCCGCGGGATCGAGGTGGTGCCCGTCGACGATGCACTCGACCAGGACGCGGTCGTCGGTCAGGGCGACGCCGACCGGGCCCGGCCGGCGGTGGTGCAGTGGGGGCATGCCGTTGAAGAGGTGCGTGACGAGGGTGGCACCGGCGTCGATCGCCGCGCGCGTCTCGTCGGCGGAGGCATCGGTGTGACCGATCGCGACGACGACACCGGCGTCGACGAGGCGGCCCACGGCGTCGATCGCTCCGGGGAGTTCCGGTGCGAGCGTGACGATCCGGAGCGCGCCGTCCGCCGCTGCGAGGAAGTCGTCGAGCTCCGCCGGGTCCGGTGCGTGCAGGAGGTCCGACCGGTGGGCGCCGCGGCGCGCCGGTGACAGCCACGGTCCCTCGAGGTGGAGCCCGGCGAGCGTGCCCTCGGCGACGAGGACACGGAGGCGTCCGAGTGCTGCGATCGTCTCGGCGGCCGGGCCCGTCGCGACGGACGCGATGAGCGACGTCGTCCCGCGTGCGCGGTGGTGGCCCGCAGCGAGCGCGGCACCGTCCGTCGTGGCCGTGGCGAAGTCGTGCCCGAGCGCCCCGTGGGCGTGCAGGTCGACCGCCCCCGGCAGCAGCGTTCCCTCGATCGTCACCGCGGTGTCGGTCCGCGGGGGCGTCCCGGATCCGCTCTCGAGGACCGTACCGGCGTCGTCGACCGCCAACCACCCGTCGTGGAGGTCGTGCGTCGCGGTGAGGATCCGCCGCGCACGCACCAGGGTGCTCATGCGTGCACCTCGGCGTCGAGCGCCGTGCGCGCCATCAGCCCGGCACCGATGGCACCGGCGGCATCGCCGTGCCGTGCCGGGGCGAGGGCCGGGACGCGCAACCCCGGGAGCCGTTCGACGAGGGCCGTCCGGAGCGGATCGAACAGCAGCGGACCGGACTCGGCCAGCCCCCCGCCCACGATGATCGTGTGGCAGCCGGCGACCGTCGTGGTCCACGCCAGGGCGTCCGCGAGCACGTCGATGCACTCGTGCCAGACCGTGGTGGCCACCGGGTCCCCGGCGCGGACGCGGAGCATCGCCTCGTGTGCCGAGGTGGAGCCCGACCGACGGGCGACTCCCCCTGCGGACGCGATCTCCTCGACGCGGCGCCCCGCGTGCGGACCGGTGGGGATCCGCACCTGTCCGATCTCCCCCGCCCAACCGCCGCCCGCGACGACCACGCCGTCGACGACGAGGGCACTCGCGAGTCCGGTGCCGACCGGGACGAAGGCGACGGAACCACGGGTGAGCGCCGGTGCTGCGCCGGAGGTCTCCGCCAGGGCGCCGGCACGCACGTCGTGTCCGAAGGCCAGCGGGACGTCGATCCCCCGGGCGGCGAACTCGGCCCGGACCCGGTCCCGCACCGGGACGTCCCGCCACCCGAGGTTCACCGCGAGGACGACGGTGCCGGCCCGGTCGTCCACGACACCCGGCGTCACGAGGCCCACCGCATCGAGGTCGCCACGGCGCAGCGCCCGTTCGGCGAGCTCCGCCACGACGGCGGCGAGCATCGTCGCGTCGGTGTCGCCGCGCGGCGTCGGGACGCGGGTCTCGTCGAGGACGAGTCCGTCGGCGCCGGTCAGTCGGGCCTTGATGCCCGTGCCGCCGACGTCGACCCCGAGCACCGCGCCTGCACCGCGCATCAGGTGAGGATGACCGAACGGGTGAGCGAGCGGGGGTTGTCCGGGTCGAGGCCGCGTCCCTCGGCGAGGGCGACCGCGAACCGGTGCACCACGACGAGCCCGGCGATCGGGTCGAGGTCGTGCTGGACGAAGCGCGCACCGGTCGCAGCGACCTCGTCCGCGAGCCCCTCAGGCGCGGTTCCGAGCGACCAGACGAGTCGGCCGGGCTGGGCGATCGCGATCGGACCGTGCCGGTAGTCCATGGCGGGGTAGGACTCCGCCCAGAACTGCGCTGCCTCGCGCGTCTTGAGGGCGGCCTCGAACGTGAGGCCGACCGCCGGACCGCGGCCCACGAAGGTGACCTGCTCAGCATCGAGGAGGTCGTCGATCGGGAGGCCGAGGGCGGTCTCGGCCTGTGCTGCGAGGGCGTCCACGTCGTCACCGATCGACGCACGGAGGAGCGCGAGCGTGGTCGTCGCGAAGCGCGTCTGCACGACCGAGCGCTCGTCGGCGAAGGGCAGTGCCACGACGACGTCGGCGGCGGCGGCGGCCGGGCTGTCCGGGACCGCGGTGACGAGCACGGTGCGTCGACCGCGCAGGGCCTGCAACAGGTCCACGATCTCGGTCGTGGTGCCGGACCGGCTGATCGTCACGACCCGGTCGTAGTCGCGGCCGATCGGGTACTCCGAACCGGCGAAGGCGTCCGTCACGCCCAGACCCGCCTGCTCACGGGCGACGGCGTAGCTCATCGCGATGAACCAGCTCGTCCCGCAGCCGACCACGGCCACGCGTTCTCCGGGCTGGGGGAGCGACGCCTCGAACGACGAGAGGAGCGCGGCGGCAGCGCGCCACGTCTCCGGCTGCGACGTCAGTTCTGCGCTCACGAAGGTGTCGGTCATGGGTGCCTTCCGGTCCGGTTCGATCCGGGTGATCGATGATGAGGAAGCGTAGCGAGCGATCGTGCGCGATGGAAGAGCAAAACGTCATTCCCGATCACCGGGTGCGCGCGGTGACGCCATAAGATGGCCGACATGACCCCTCAACAGCGGCTCAACGCCCTGCTCGAACTGGTGAGCGAACGCGGCAACGTGTCGATCGCCGAGATCGGGGAGCTGCTCGGGATCTCGCCCGCGACCGCCCGACGCGACCTCGCGACGCTGGCGGACCAGCGCCTGGTCACCCGCACCCACGGCGGTGCCGCGGCGCTCGGGGCCGGCTACGAACTGCCACTGCAGTACAAGATCGCCCGCCAGGCCGAGGCGAAGACCGCGATCGCCCGCGCCGCCTCGCGGCTGGTGCAGCCCGGCGACACCGTCGGGTTGAACGGGGGGACGACGACGACCGAGGTCGCCCGTGAGCTCGGCAAGAGCGAGCGCTTCACCCGGGCGGACGGCGAGTACGGGGTGACGATCGTCACCAACGCGTTGAACATCGGGTACGAGCTGTCGGTCCGCGCCAACGTCAAGATCGTGGTCACGGGCGGCGTCGCGCGGCGGCAGTCCTACGAGCTCGTGGGCCCGCTCGTCCGGGACACCCTGGACGAGTTCGCGCTCGACGTGGTCGTGCTCGGTGTCGACGGGCTGAGCGGCCAGTACGGCGCCACGACCATGCACGAGGGCGAGGCGGAGGTCAGCCGGCACTTCGCGTCCGTCGGGCGCCGGGTGATCGTGGTCGCCGACTCGACCAAGATCGAACGGGCGACCTTCGCGCGGATCTGTCCGCTCGACCGGATCGACGCACTCGTCACCGACCAGCCCGTCCCGTCGGCGTTCGCCGCGGAGCTCGCCAGTGCCGGTGTGGAGCTCGTCGTCGCCGACTGAGCGGACGAGTCCTCCGGGGGACTCCCCGGCGCAGGCCTGTGCACGACGTTTCGATCGTGTAAAACCATCCACACCCTCCCCATGAGCGTTCGTTGAGCGCCTATTGTGCATTCATGATCGATTCGGCATCATGGGCGTCACAATCACGCAAGGGAGCGAGATGAGCATGGGTGACGCGTTCACAGGACGACCACTACGGGTCGGCATCGTCGGCATGGGGCAGCGTGCGGCGATCGCCCGCCACGTGGCCGAGGCGGCTGCCGCCGCTCCCGACCTGGAGGCGCGGGTCGTCGCCGTCGCCGAGGTCACCGAGCAGGGGCGCGAGCGGGCCCGGGCCGAGTACCCGGACGCCCTCGTCGTCGAGCACCACGGGGGACTCGTCGGGGTCGTCGACGCGGCGATCGTCACGACCCCCGACTGGACGCACGCCGCGATCGCGATCGATCTGCTCCGCGCCGGCATCGCGGTCTACCTCGAGAAGCCCATGGCCATCACGGTCGAGGACGCCGACGCCGTCCTCGACACCGCGGCGGAGACCGGCACGCCGCTGTACGTCGGGCACAACTTCCGTCACGCCGCGGTCGTGCGGCTGATGCGCGAGATCGTCGACCGCGGGGAGATCGGCCAGGTCAAGGCGGTCTGGTGCCGGCACTTCGTCGGCAACGGCGGCGATTACTACTTCAAGGACTGGCACGCCGACCGCACCAAGGTGAACTCCCTGCTCCTGCAGAAGGCCAGCCACGACCTCGACGTCATCCACGCGCTCGGCGGTGGGGACACCGCGCGGGTCGTCGGTATGGGGTCGCTGTCGGTCTACGGCGACGTCACCGACCGTCGCGACCGCAGCGGCGAGCTCATGGGGGACTGGTTCTCCCTCGACAACTGGCCGCCCCTCGAGCAGACCGGGCTGAACCCCGTCGTCGACGTCGAGGACGTGTCGATGGTGATGATGACCCTCGACAACGGTGTGCAGGCGAGTTACGAGCAGTGCCACTTCACGCCGGACTACTGGCGCAACTACACGGTCATCGGGACCGAGGGACGGCTCGAGAACATCGGCGACACCGGCGGTGGCGTCGTGAAGGTCTGGAGCCGTCGTCGCGGCTGGGACGTCGCGGGGGATCGCGAGTACCCGATCGACGGGGTCGCCGCCGGCCACGCCGATGCCGACCTCCTCACCATGACCGAGTTCCTCCGGCACGTCGCGCTGGGGGAGCCGACGACCCTCTCGCCGATCGCGGCCCGTGCCGCCGTCGCCGCAGGAGCGCTCGCGACCCGGTCGCTCCGGAACGGTTCCGTCCCCATCGACGTCCCGCCGCTCGCGGCCGCGACGATCGCCCACTTCACCGACCCCACCCCGGCCGTCACCCGCTGACGGACTCGCGAAAGGACACCCGATGCACGCACCCACCTCTGCCAAGGGCCGCGGCCGTCGCCGTGCGCTCCTCGGCGCCGTCGCCGCGATCGGCGCAGCCGTGCTCCTCGCCGGCTGCAGCACGTCCTCCGGCGCCTCCAGCGCCGGCGGCGACTACGAGAAGGCCGCCAAGGACACCAAGGCGACCCTGACGTACGCCGTCTGGGACGAGAACCAGGTCAAGGCGATCAAGGCGAACCTCGAAGGCTTCAACGAGGAGTACCCGGACATCAAGGTCAACGTGGACGTGACCCCGTTCGCCAGCTACTGGACGAAGCTGCAGACCCAGGGCTCGAGCAACACCCTGCCCGACGTGTTCTGGATGAACGGCCCGAACTTCCAGCTCTACGCGGCGAACGGCAAGCTCGCGCCGATCACCGGTGAGGTCGAGGCCGGCGCGATCGACCCCGCGAAGTACTCGTCCGCCCTCAACGACCTGTACACGTACGACAAGACCCAGTACGGCGTCCCCAAGGACTTCGACACCATCGGCGTCTGGATGAACAAGGCGCTCTTCGAGGAGGCCGGGGTCGCCATGCCCTCGAAGGACTGGACCTGGGACGACTTCCAGAAGACCGGAGCCGAGCTCTCCGAGAAGCTCACGGCCGACGGCGCGTACGGCGCGGCCGGCGGCATGGACGGGCAGACCACCTACTACGACACGATCTTCCAGGCCGGTGGGAACGTGATCGACGCGGACGGCACGAAGTCCGAGTACGACACCGCCGCCGCCGAGGCCGGGCTGCAGTTCTGGACCGACCTCATCGCGTCCGGGGCGTCGCCCTCGATCAAGCAGCTGACCGACACCACCGCCGACCAGTGGTTCACCTCGGGCAAGCTCGCCATGTACCAGGGCGGCAGCTGGTTCCGCTCCGCGTTGACCGGCACCGACCTCGAGAAGGACGTCGTCGTGTACCCGCTCCCCAAGGGCAAGGAGCAGGCGACGGTCATCCACGGTGTCTCCAACGTCGTGTCCGCGAACACGAAGAACAAGGCCGCCGCACAGGCGCTCCAGGTCTACCTCGCGAGCAAGCAGGCCCAGCAGCAACAGGGCGACATGGGTGCGGTGATCCCGGCGTACGAGGGCACGCAGAGCGCCTTCACGAAGACGATGCCGGACGCCGACCTGCAGGTCTTCCTCGACGCGGTGGACTACGCCAAGCCGCTCCCGGTCTCGAAGAACACGGCGGCGTGGAACACCCTCGAGACGAACCTGCTGCCGAGTGCCTTCGACGGATCGACCCCGGTCGACGACGTGGCGAAGCAGCTCGCGCAGAAGATGGACGCCGCCCTCACCAAGGAACAGTGAGCCCCACACCGTGACGATCCACACCGAGCGACACCCGACCTCGGACGCCCCGGCCCGGACGCAGCGCGCGTCCGGGCCCGGGGCCCCGGGCTCCCGGCGTCCGACCGCCGGCACGACCAGACCTCCGGCGCACCGGACCGACGGGTTCTGGCCGTGGCTGTTCGTCCTCCCGTTGCTCGTCGGCGTCGGGACGTTCTACATCTGGCCGATCATCCAGACATTCTGGTACTCCTTCACCACCTGGGGTGTGTTCGGCGGCGCCACCTTCTCCGGCATCGCGAACTACGTCCGGCTGGTCTCCGATCCGCAGCTCTACCAGTCGCTGCTCAACACGGTGATCTACACCGTGATCGTCCTGCTCGGCATCCCCGTGGCGGTCTGGCTCGCCAGTCTGCTCAACACCCCGGGCCTGCGGTTCGCGCAGTTCTACCGTGTGCTCTTCTTCCTGCCCTACGTCGCCATGCCCGCCGCGATCGCACTCGTCTGGCGGATCATGTTCAACGGCGACTACGGCATCGTGAACTGGTTCATCGGGCTGTTCGGGATCGACGGGCCGTACTGGATCTCGACGCCCGGCTTCGCACTCGTCGCGGTGAGCCTCGTCGGGCTGTGGTCCTCGCTCGGGTTCTCGATGATCATCCTCGGCGCCGGCCTCAAGGACATCCCGCCCGAGCTGTACGAGGCAGCCGAGCTCGACGGCGCCTCTCGCTGGCGGCAGTTCCGGTCGGTGACGGTGCCGCTCCTCAGCCCGAGCATCTTCTTCGTGGTGATCGTCACGACCATCTCGAGCTTCCAGCTGTTCGACCTGCTCTACGCGATCCTCGGCAGCACCAACCCGGTGATCCCGAAGACGATGTCCCTCGTCTTCTACTTCTACAGCGCCGGCTTCATCGACAACGACAAGGGCTTCGCGGCGGCGATCGCGATGGTGATCTTCGTCCTCATCGGCATCGTCACGCTCGTGCAGTTCCGGTTCCAGCGGAAGTGGGTCCAGGCATGACCGCCACCGTCACACCGACCAGGACCGGCCGCCGGCCGGGGCGCCGCGGCGGCAGCCACTGGTGGATCCACGTCGTCCTCGGCGTCGGCGGGTTCGTCATGGCGTTCCCGTTCCTCTGGCAGATCATCATGTCCCTGTCGACGAACGCGCAGGTGCAGTCCGTCACACCGACCTTCTGGCCGGGGGAACTGCAGTGGCAGAACTACGCGCAGGTGTTCGAACGCCTGCCGTTCCTGAGCCAGCTCGGGACGTCTGTGATGGTCACGATCATCCGGACGCTCGCGCAGATCGTGCTCTGCACCCTCGCCGGCTACGCGTTCGCCCGCATGCGGTTCCGCGGCCGGGCGATCCTGCTCGCGATCGTCCTGTCGATCCTGCTCGTCCCGTCGCAGGTGTACCTGATCTCCCAGTACCAGATCGTGCAGGGGCTCGGATGGTTGGACACCCTGATGGGCATCGTCGCACCGGGGCTGTTCAGTGCCTTCGGGACGTTCCTGATGCGGACCGCGTTCCTCAACCTCCCGCCGGAGCTCGAGGAAGCCGCTCGGATGGACGGCGCGAACCCGTTCCAGACCTTCTGGCGCATCATGCTGCCGTTGGCCCGCCCGTCGATCAGCGTGCTGGCGATCACCACGGTCCTCTGGTCGTGGAACGAGCTGCTCTGGCCGCTCGTCGTGTCGACCCGTGCCGAGGACATGCCGCTCGCCGCAGGCCTCGCGACCCTCTCCAGCGACCGCACGATCGACTACCCCGTGCTCATGGCCGCGAGCCTCATGGCCATGGCACCGGTGCTGATCATGTTCGTCGTGCTGCAACGCCGCGTGATCGACGGCCTGGCCGCGTCCGGACTGAAGTGACGTCCGACCACGACCGGCCCGACCCCGACCGGCCCGACCCCGACCGGCCCGACCCCGACCGGCCCGACCACGACCGGCCCGACCACGACCGGATCGTGCACGACGGGACCGAGCTCCTCGCCGCGGCGATCGGAACCGTCCCCGACCCAGGAGAGCTGGCCGCCGCACTCGAGTCGACCGTCCGCGGCCTCCCCGACAGCGCGATCGCCGACGTCCTCCGCGCCGTCCGACCCCGGACGGCAGCCTGGCTCCGTGCCCACGGCGCCTCGGCCGACCAGGCGGCCGACAGCATCGCGGACGTCGACCGCAAGCTCGCGCGGTACGGCCTCCGGGGAACCGGTCTGGACTGGTTCTGCGCGGTCCTCACCGCCCGCGTGGTGACGGTGGGGCGCCTCCAGTTCGAGATCGGCGACACGACGGCCGACGGCTCCGCGGCCTGGGGCGTCCACGTCCCCGAGACGGGTCCCCTCGACGCCCCCGCGTGCGACCGATCGTTCGACGAAGCGCCCGCGCTCCTCCGTGACGTGGCACCGGCGCACGTGGCCGGCTGGTGGCAGTGCCGCTCGTGGATCCTCGACCCCGGGCTCCCCGACGTGCTCGGCCCGGACGCGAACCTCGTACGGTTCGCCCGCCGCTTCGAACTGGGACCGCTCTCGTCCGGTGACGCCGCCGAAGGGGACGGCGGTGTCGCGAAGTTCGTCCTCGGCACGACGCTTCCCGACGCCCACTCGGCGGTGTCACGCGGGTCGATCCCTTCCGGCCGCCTCGCCGCCGGGGTCGCAGCCCGGTGGCGGTCGGGCGAGCACTGGACGGCCCGCACCGGGACGATCCGGGTCGCCGACCCGGGGCGACCGCCCGGAGCGCGATCGTCCGGAGCCGCCCGACCCGGTGCCAGCACCCCGGGCGTACCGTCCCTCCCATGACGAAGCCCGACCGCGACCACCTCGACGACGGTGTCGACATGTCCTTCGAAGAACGCCGCCAGGACACCTTCCGACGCATGTCCGGCTCCGACGAGCACGACGCCGACCCACGGGTCGAGGTGTCCCGCGCCGAGGACGGCGACGTCCGCATCGACGTCTCCGACAGCGCCGCGGTCCGCCCCGGCGGCGGGACCTCGCAGCGACCCCGCGGTGACGGGGACGCGAACACCGCGGATTGAGGCTTCCGCGATCCGGTCCCGGCCAGTAGCGTGCGGAGCAGACCGCGTTCCGCGGACAACGGGCACCATCGGATCGACGCGAGGAGTCGACATGGCCGGCAAGTTCGAGATCTGGACCGACGCCAAGGGGGAGTACCGCTTCCACCTCAAGGCGGGCAACGGCGAGGTCATCGCCACCTCCGAGGGGTACGCCTCGAAGGCGGGTGCGAAGAACGGCATCGCCTCCGTGCAGCAGAACGCGCCCGGTGCGGAGGTCGTCGAGCTCGACTGACGGTGGCGCACGGCATGATCGTTCCGTGCACCTCGTCCTCCGCCGCGTCGACGGCGGCGTCCTCGCGACGCCCCTGACCGACGCGGGGACCGCAGACGGCGAGCCGATCCGGGTGGACGAGCCGCGCCTCCCGGCGTTCGTCGCGTCCCGGGACGCGCCCGACGTGCGCTGGGTGTGGGACGACACCGCGCGCTGGTACCCGGCCGTGCTCGCGGCCGGCGGCCGGGTCGGGCGCTGCATCGACCTGCGCCTGTGCCGCCGCATCCTGCGATCGGCCCTCGCGGCACGGGACACCGCGCTCGCCGCCGCGCCCGTCGACGCGTGGGACGCCGCCGTCCAGGAGGCGCGGGTCACCCGCCCGACGCACGCCCGCCTCTTCGACGACGCGCTCTTCGACGTGTCGCCCCCCGACGACGAGCTGGACCCGGTGGTCGAGCTGCGCGCGCAGCTCGACGCGGTCGCCTCGTCGACCGCGCCGGGTGCGCTGCGGCTCCTGGTGACGGCGGAGTCCGCCGGCGCGCTCGTGGCGGCGGAGATGCTCCACGCCGGGCTGCCCTGGCGCGCCGACGTGCACGAACGACTGCTCGAGGACGCGCTCGGACCGCGGGTACCGTACGGCGTGCGACCTCGGCGGCTCGAGGAGATCGCGGCCGTCGTGCGCGAGCGGCTCGGTGACCCGTCGCTCAACCCGGACTCGCCCGCCGACGTCCTGAAGTCCCTGCGCCGGGCCGGCCTGATGGTCTCGAGCACGCGGAAGTGGGAGCTGCAGGAGATCGAGCACCCGGTCATCGAACCGCTGCTCGAGTACAAGCGGCTCGCGCGGTTGCTGACCGCGAACGGCTGGACCTGGCTCGACGAGTGGGTGCACGAAGGTCGGTTCCACCCGAAGTACCTGGTCGGCGGGGTCGTCACCGGGCGATGGGCGGCCGACGGCGGGGGAGCGATGCAGCTGCCGAAGGGCATCCGCGCCGCCGTGGTCGCGGACGACGGGTGGAAGCTCGTGGTGGCCGACGCGGCGCAGCTGGAGCCCCGGGTGCTCGCGGCGATGGCCGGCGACCGGGCGATGGCGGCGGCCGGGGACGGGCGCGACCTGTACGACGGCGTCGTGGCCTCCGGGGCGGTCGAGACCCGGCAGCAGGCCAAGGGCGCGATGCTCGGCGCGATGTACGGGGCGACCCAGGGCGAGGGCGGGCGGCTCGTCCCGCGGCTCGAGCGGGCGTTCCCGGCTGCCCTCGGCCTCGTCAGCCGGGCAGCCAGGGCGGGGGAGCGGGGCGAACCCGTGACGACGTTGCTCGGCCGGACGTCACCGGTGCCGGACGCCTCGTGGTTCGCGGCGCGGAACCAGGCCTACACGGTCGAGGGGACGCCGGCGATGCAGCGGGCGGTGGAGTCGCGGGCACGGAGCTGGGGGCGGTTCACCCGGAACTTCATCGTGCAGGGCACCGCTGCCGAGTGGGCGCTCGCATGGATGGGGTCGTTGCGCTCGCGGCTCGCCGAGCGCTTCCCGGGGCCGGTGACGGACGGCCCGCACCTGGTGTTCTTCGTGCACGACGAGATCGTGGTGCACACCCCGGCCGAGCACGCCGAGTGGGTGGCCGAGCAGATCCGGGCCGCCGCTGCCGATGCCGGGCGACTGCTGTTCCGCGACTTCCCGGTGGTGTTCCCGCTCTCGGTGGCGGTCGTCGACGACTACGGCGCCGCGAAGGACTGACGCCGCGCACCTGCGTGCCCGGTGCCCGGCGCACCGGCGGCGCCCGGGCGCACCGCACCCGCACACCGGGACTCGGGCAGGGTGGGTCGATGCAGACCGATCACCCCGAGGCCCCCGACCAACGCGTCGGCGACGTCGACCTCACGACGTGGCGCACCCGCGCCGGCCGGGCGTCCGCGGACGGCTGGGCAGCGCTCGGCCACCGCTGGGGCGCGCTCCCGCTGCTCGTGGTCACCCTCGCGATCGGCATCGGGGTCGCCGTGACCGCGACCTGGGCGGCCTCCGAGGTCTACGACGCCGTGCGCGAGGCCGACGACGTCGCCGTGCTCGACCGCCCCGTGCTCGACTGGATGCTCACGCTCCGGTCGCCGACGGCCGACACCCTCGTGACCTGGTGGACGGACGTCGCCGGCACCATCGGGATGCCGATCGTCGCCCTGGGGTTCCTCGTCGGGTTCACGATCCAGCGTCGTGCCTGGACGCCCCTCGTGCTGCTCGTCGCGGCCGCGGGCGGGTCCCTGCTCATGACGATCGCGGGCAAGGACCTCATCGGCCGTGCCCGCCCGCCGCTGCGCGATGCCGTCCCGCCGTACGAGCACTCGCCGTCGTTCCCGTCCGGGCACACGCTCAACGCGACCGTCATCGTCGGGACGATCGTGTACCTGCTGCTCCTCCGGCAGTCGAAGCTCGTGACCCGGGTGCTGACGATCGTCGCCGGGACGTTCTTCGTCGTCTCGGTCGGCATCTCGCGGGTGTTCCTCGGCCACCACTGGCTGACCGACGTCCTGGCGGCGTGGGCGCTCGGGCTCGCCTGGCTGGCGCTGGTGATCACGGCGCACCGCCTCTACCTCACGGCGCTCCGCCGCGGTGCGCGACCCGTCAGGTCGTCCCGGTAGGTTGCCCCGCATGGAAGAACGGGTCTTCGGCGGTCGGTACCGCGTCACGGGAACGCTCGGGCACGGTGGCATGGCCTCCGTCTACCGGGCGGTCGACGAGCAGCTCGGGCGTGAGGTGGCGGTCAAGGTCTTCCGCATCGGAGCGGTCGACCACGGCGAACGCGCCCGTGCCGAGGCGGAGATCCAGACCCTCGCGGCGCTCCGCAGCCCGGCACTCGTGACCCTGTACGACGCCGCGCTCGACGACGTCGACGGCGACTCGTACCTCGTGATGGAACTCGTCCCGGGCAGCGACCTCGCGACGCGACTGCGCGAGGGGCCGCTCGACCGTGCCACCGCCGCCGGTGTCGGGGCGCAGGTCGCGGACGGCCTCGCGGCGGCGCACGCGCAGGGCATCGTCCACCGCGACGTGAAGCCGGCGAACGTGCTGCTCGAGAGCGACGGCGTCCACGTCAAGCTCGCCGACTTCGGCATCGCCCTGCTGCGGGACGGCGCCCGGGCCACCCAGACCGGCACGGTGATGGGCACGGCGGCGTACATCGCACCGGAGCAGGTCCTGGCGCAGCCGATCACCGGCAAGGCCGACGTGTACGCGCTCGGGCTCATGCTCCTCGAGGCGCTCACCGGCAAGCAGCCGTTCCCGGGCAGCGCGGTCGAGTCCGCGACCGCTCGCCTCACCCGCGGTCCGGAGATCGACCCGCACCTGCCCACTGCCTGGCGCACGCTCCTGCACGTCATGACCGCGCAGGACCCGGCGGACCGGCCCTCGGCGGCCGAGGCCGCACAGCGACTCCGTGCGCTCGGCCACGACGACGCCGCTCCGGCCACGCAGCTCCTCCCCGGCGGTCCCGGCACGGTCACGCCGGCCGTGGCGGGTGCGGCGGCCGGTGCCGCGGCGGCGGGCGCTGCGGGTGCCGCCCGTGCGGACGAGGCGACGCAGGCGATGCCGGCGAGTCGCGCCTCCGGGGCCGACGACGCCACGCGAGCCATGCCGACCGCGCAGCCCGGCGGCGCCGACGACGCGACGCGCGTCCTGGACGCGCAGCGGCCGAACGCCTCCGACGACGTCGCGACCACGGTGCTCGGCGCGCAGGGGGGCCGCAGTGCGGACGGCGCGACCGGAGCGGTCGGCCGTGCCGGAGGCCCCCGTGGCCCGGTCGCGGCACCCCCGGCCCCGGCGCCGGACGACCGACCCCGGCGCCGACGCGGGCCGATCATCGCCGCCGTGGTGATCGGTGTGCTCGTGCTCGCCGGCATCGTCGTCGCCGTGTTCGCCCTGAACGGGGACGACGGGTCGACGCCGGCACCGACCCAGTCGAGCTCGCCCTCGACCGACGACCAGCAGCCGAGCGAGCCGGCGGAGCAGCCGTCCGAGCC
>NZ_MJGR01000022.1:0-100595 GCF_001865105.1 Curtobacterium sp. MCBA15_016 | reverse complement strand
CGCGCCTCCCGTCCGTCTGCTGGTCGCGTCAGAACCGCTCGCCGGTCGGGTCCTGCGCCGTCCGGTCGATGAGCTGCTCGCCGCCGACGGGCTCGCCCTCCCAGTCGACGAGGCGCCAGCCGTCGTCGAACGACCCCTCGAGCTCGACGATCCCGGTGTTCTCGAGGTGGCGCTTCGTGCCGAAGTGGTCCGGCGTGTTGTCGGCCGCGGCACTCGCCCACGTCCGGATGGCCGCTCCGTGGCTGACCGCGGCCGCCACGTCGACACCGGTCTCGAGGATCTGCCGGACCGCGTCGTCGTAGCGCGCGAAGAACTCGGTCCCGCTCTCGGCGCCGGGCATCCGGGTGGTGCGGTCCCCGAGCGACCAGCCGTGCACGGTCGAGATGTACGTCTGCACGGACACCTGGTCGCGCTTGCCCTGGGTGTCGCCGGCCTCGATCTCGCGGAGGCCCGGCAGGACCACCGGCTCGAGGCCGAGCGAGGTGGCGAGGGGCGCCGCGGTGATCTGCGTGCGGACCATCGTCGAGACGAACAGCCGCTCGATCCCCCGGTCGGCGAGCGCTGCCGGCAGGGCGTCGGCCTGCTGCTGCCCGAGTTCGGTCAGGCCCGGTCCGGGGACGACGGCGTCGAGCACGCCGTTCACGTTCGCTGGGGTCTGGCCGTGGCGGATGAGCAGCAGTCGCATGGAGCCACCCTACGGAACGCCGGTGACGTCACCCCTGCCGGGTGTTCCACCGGGGGTTCTGCTTGTTGATGACGTAGACACGGCCGCGGCGGCGGACCACCTGCGACCCCGGGATCTTCTTGAGCGCCTTGAGCGAGTTGCGGACCTTCACGAGCGACCTCCTGCGTCGGTGTCCTCATTGTTGAGAACGATGATCATGTACATTAGCCGACATGCGTCCCGCCGCCATCACCCTCGTCTCCGCCCTGCACGACGTCGACGCCGACCGCGTGGCCGTCCGGCTCGCGACCGGTCACCGGATGCACGCACCCGCGAACGCCGTCGCCGCGGTCCGAGCCGTCGCCGACCGCGCCGAGCACCTCGACCGGGTCTGCGGGCCGGATGCCGATCACGGACTCGTCGTCACACTCCCGCCGGGTGCCGACACCCGGGCGGTGGGGATGATGCTCGCCAACGCCGCGCGCGCGGAGACCGGCGACGACCGGGTGCTCCGCCACGTGGTGAGCGTGCTGCGCGCCGACGACGTGGCGCACCTGCTCTGGTCCGAGGTCGACGACGCGTTCGTCGCGGCCGACCGCGTGGCGTCGCTCGTCGAGTACGCCACGGTGATCGTCCTCGACCGGGTCGGCCCGGTGCCGCTGGAGCGCCGCCGCGGTCTGCTCGCGCTGCTCCACCGCTTGGCCCCGCAGGCGGTCGTCGTGGCGCTCTCGTCGATCCGGAGCGCGGCCGACCTGCCCGCGTCGAACGGCGGAGCGGCGCGGGTCCTCGCCCAGGGAGCGGGATGGATGCGCGCACTCTCGGGCTCGGTCGGACGGGACCCACGGGACGGCCTGGTCGCGCTGCGCTACCGGGAGCCGCTGCCCTTCCACCCCGGCCGCCTGGCGTCGGTGATCGAACGGGAGCTGGCCGCGGGGCGGAACGGCCGGGTGCTGCGGTCTCGGGGGTTCTTCCGGCTCGCCTCCCGGCCGGACCACGTCGGGTCGTGGTCGAGCCTCGGGGCGATGCTGGCGCTCGACCCGACCGCGAACCCGTCGTGGGACGCGGACGCGCCGATCGGGCAGGCGCTCTGGTTCGTCGGCGAGCGGTTGGACGTGCCGGCGATAGAGCGGGCGCTGGACGGGGCGCTCCTCACGTCGGACGAGCTGCTCGCGGGGCCGGAGGTGTGGCGCACGTGGGCCGACCCGTTCCCGGTGTGGCCGGCGCTCGACCCGTCGGAGGGGCACCGGCACGAGTGACGCCCGCGGCGGGTGCGGGTGCGCGCTCGGTCGGTGCGCGCGCATCATCCGACGAGACACGCGTCGATCGACTGGTGGAACGTCGCACCATGCGCAGGCATCAGGTGCATGCGCATCATCCGACGAGACACACGTCGATCGACTGGTGGAAGGTCGCACCATGCGCACAGACGCACGCACGCACGGGAGGCGCGGCGCGGGTCGGACCCGCACCGCGCCTCCCGTCCGTGGTCGCGTCAGCAGGCCGCGTCAGCGCACCGCGCTCATCTCCCGCTCGCGCGCACGGCGGGCAGCGTCCTCGGCGGCGAACGGCAGGTCCCCCAGGTCGAGGTTCGGGTTCGTGTCCTGCGTGAGGACGAGCTCGCGAGCTTCCTCCGCGGTCTCCACCGCTGGCATCGACCCCGGCAGCGGGCGTCGCGAGGACTCCTTCATGCAGAACACCCCGATCGCCCCGACGACGCTCATCGCCATCAGGAAGTACGCCGGCGCGAGCTCGTCGCCCGTCGCCGTGAGCAGGGCCTGCACGATGAGGGGCGTGGTCCCGCCGAACACCGCGATCGCGATGTTGTAGGCGAACCCCATGCCGCCGTACCGGGTCGACGTCGGGAACAGCGCCGGCAGCGAGGCCGCCTGGTTCGAGACCCACAGCGCCGTCATGAGCGCGAGGAGCCCGAGCCCGGCGAGCGTCGACCACTGCGCGCCGTGCCCGATCAGCAGGAACGCCGGGACGACGAGCACGACGGTGGTCGCGGCACCGATCCACATCACGACGCGACGGCCGAGCTTGTCGGACAGCTTGCCCGTGAGCGGGAGCATCACCGCGAGCAGCACGAGCACCGGGATGGTGAGCAGCGTGCCGTCGAGCGCCGAGTAGCCGAGCGAGTCGGTGAGGTACGTCGGCATGTACGAGGTCAGCGCGTACCCGACGGTGTTCGACGCGGCGACGAGCATCACGGCGATGACGATCGGGCGCCAGTGGTCGCGGACCATGACGAACACGTTCGCCGGGCGCTCCCCGGACAGCGAGGCACGGGTCTCGGACGCGGCCTCCTGCGCGGCCTGGGTGGCCTGGAACACCGGCGACTCCTCGATGCGCAGGCGGAAGTAGATGGCGACGACGCCGATCACCCCGGCGGCGAGGAACGGGAAGCGCCAGCCGTAGGCGGTCATCGCCTCCTCGCCCAGGGTGAGCTGCAGCACCGACACGACGGTGGCCCCGAGCGCGAAGCCCAGGTAGCTGCCGAAGTCGAGGATGCTGGCGAAGAAGCCGCGGCGGCGGTCCGGCGCATACTCGGTCACGAACGTCGTCGCGCCGGCGTACTCACCGCCGGTCGAGAAGCCCTGCGCGAGCTTCAGCACGACGAGGACGATCGGCGCGAACACCCCGATCGTGGCGTAGGCGGGCAGCGCCCCGATGAGGAACGTGGACGCCGCCATCATGATGAGCGTCGTCGCGAGGACCTTCTGCCGCCCGATGCGGTCGCCGAGACGACCGAACACGATGCCGCCGAGCGGCCGGGCGATGTACGTCGCCGCGAAGACACCGAGGCTGAACAGGATCTGGACCGAGGGTTCGGCCGTGGGGAGGAAGACCTTCCCCATCGTGACGGCCAGGTAGCCGTAGACGCCGACGTCGTACCACTCCATGGTGTTGCCGACGACCATGCCGCTCACGGCACGGCGCATCATGCTCTTGTCGACCACGGTGACGTCGCTCTCGCGCAGGCGTCGGTGCGGTCGGGTGGGGGTACTGCTGGGATCGGAGCCCATGCATCTCTCCTCGAGGATCGGCGGGCCGACGGGTACCGGCCCGGGAACAGCGGACGACGTTACCGAGCAACCGAAATGTCATTGGCCGGTGATTCACAGGAACCGGCGTGTCACCCGAACGGGGGTCATCGCCGATCGCCTCGGGCACGCGGATCGGGACGGACGGTAACGAGCACATAACATCCACTCATGGCGATCGAACCCGAGACGAAGAACTGGACGTGGGTCATCGAGTCCGCGTGCCCCGAGTGCGGCTACGACGGCAGCACGGTCACGATCCGCGACGTCCCGGGGATCATCGACGCGAACACCTCGGCGTGGCCAGCGGTCCTCGACCGTGCGGACGTGCGCGACCGCCCCGACGACCACACCTGGTCACCGCTCGAGTACGCCGCGCACGTGCGTGACGTCCACCGGAAGATGGCGGAGCGGCTGACGCTCATGCTCACCGAGGACGCCCCGACCTTCCCGAACTGGGACCAGGACGCCACGGCCGTCGAGGACCGCTACGGCGAGCAGGACCCCGCCACCGTCGTGCGGGAGCTCGGCGAGGCGGCGCACCGTGCTGCCCGGGCCTTCGACGACGTCCGGGAGGACCAGCTGGGACGCACCGGCCTCCGGTCGGACGGCAGCGCGTTCACCGTCGCCACGCTCGCCACGTACTACGCGCACGACCCGGTGCACCACCTGTGGGACGTGCGGCGCGCGCAGTAGACGTACCGCCTGTGGGCCTGGAGGCGCGGTGCGGGCCCGCACCGCGCCTCCGGGCCCACAGGTGGGAACCGCTCAGGCGAGCGCGTCCAGCAGGGCGCGCGCCGTGGCCGCGTCGGTGACCAGCTCGTTGACGAGACGCCCGCGGACGGCCCCGACGATGCTCGACACCTTCGCGGCACCGACCGCGACGCCGATCGCGTGCGGGACGGCGGAGAGGACCTCGCGGGAGGTGCGCACCATCCGGTCGCTGCCCGGGAACTCGATCGCCGAGCCGTCCGCGGCGTAGAAGTTGAGGCAGACGTCACCCGCCGCCTGGTCGAAGACCGCGTCCTCGACCGGGACGCCCCGCGCGAGTGCGTCCCGGGTCGGGGTCGGCGCGCCGATGCCGAGGATGGCGCCCTTCGCCCGACCCCACAGGCCGACGACGTGCTGGAACGCGGGGTCCTCGTCGAGCGAGGACCGCATCGCCGGTGACGGCAGGGCCTGCGCGAACAGGAACGCCGGGATCGCGCCGGAGTGCTCGGCGGCGGCGCGGGTGATCTCGTTCGTCTGGAACCACGGCATCGGGTCGGCCTGCCCGCCGACCGTCGGGACGAGCTGCACGCCCGGCAGTTGCGGCATGCCGGCGTGGGCGACGTCGTACACCGTCCGACCCGACGACATGAGCACGGCGTCGCCCGGCACGAGCCCCATCCCCTCGACCGCGGCGGCGAGCGGGGCGGCGAGGTCGGCGCCGAGCGTGGCGGTGTGCGTCACGGCGGCGAGGTGCACGGCACGGAGTCCGAGCACCACCTGCAGCCGCTCGGCGAGCGCGACGGTCTCGTCCTGGAACGGGTCGACGACCTCGATCCGGACCAGGCCGGCCTTCCGCGCCTCGGCGACGAGCCGGCTGACCGTCGGACGGGACACTCCGAGGCGCGAGGCGATCTCGACCTGGGTGGCGTCCTCGAGGTAGTACATCCGCGCGGCCTGGTAGACGGTGTCGAGCGGGAAGCGGGTCCGGGCACCCTCGGCGGCGGGGTTCTCGGCGGACATGGGGCGATCGTAGCCCTGGCACGCGTCAGCGGATCGTGAACCCGCCGTCCACGCGGAGGTCGGCGCCGTTCACCATGGCGCTCGACTCCCCGGCGAGGAACAGGACGGCGGCGGCGATCTCGTCGGGTGTCGCGAACCGTCCGGTGGGGATCTCGTCCTGGTGGCGCAGGCCCTTCTCGTTCGCCCACGCCCCGCGGCCGAGGTCGGTCAGCACGACCGTCGGCGACACGGTGTTGACGGTGACGCCCCGTCCGCCCCACTCGAGCGCGAGCACGCGGGTGAGCCCGATGACGCCGGCCTTCGACGCGCAGTACGCCGCGTGGCCGTCGATGCCGACGTGCGCTGCCTGCGAGGCGATGTTCACGATCCGGCCGTACCCGGCGGCGAGCATGTGGCGCCCGACGGCCTGGGCGACCCGGTAGGTGCCGGTGAGGTTGACGTCGATGGTCGTGGCCCAGGCACCGGGGTCGAGGTCCTCGGCGGGGGCGAGCAGCGCGACGCCGGCGCAGTTCACGAGGACGTCGATCCGGCCGGCGGCACCGGTGACGGCGGCGACCGCGCGGGCCACCGACGTCTCGTCCGTGACGTCGCAGCCGAGGCCGAGGTGGGCCGGTTCGCCGGGGGTCGGCAGCGCTGCCGCGGCGGCTGCTGCGCCGTCCGCCCGCACGTCGACGACGGCGACCCGGGCACCGCGGGCCGCGAGGGCCACGGCGATCGCGTTGCCGATGCCGGACGCCCCACCCGTGACCACCGCCGTGCGGCCGCTGAAGTCGTTCGTCAGGTCGATCGTGTCCGGGCCCGGTCGGAGGGCTGCGGCGAAGTCGGTGGTCATGTTCGCTCCCTTGCGTTGCGCCGACCGTACCAGAAATTGTGTTCTGGACAAACGTTCCGCGAGGTGTACAGTCGTCGCCGAAGCACCCCGACGAAGGAGCAGCTCATGTCGACGACGACCGAGAACGCGACCACCACGGCCGCGACGCCCACCGAGATCCCGACCACGATGCGCGCCGTCGTGGTCCACGGCCCCGAGGACTACCGCCTCGAGACCCGCCCCGTCCCGACCCCCGGACCCGGCGAACTCCTGCTCCGCACCGACGCCGTCGGCATCTGCGCGAGTGACCTGAAGTGCTACCACGGCGCCGCGAAGTTCTGGGGCGACGAGAACCGTCCGGCCTGGGCTGAGAAGGACCGGATCCCCGGCCACGAGTTCGTCGGCACGATCGTCGCCGGTGACGACGCCGCCCTCACCAAGCGCGGGGTGTCCGTGGGCGACCGGATCGCCTGCGAGCAGATCGTGCCGTGCTGGGAGTGCCGCTACTGCCTCGAGGGCGCGTACTGGATGTGCAACGTGCACGACATGTTCGGCTTCAAGGGCTACGACGGCGCGATGGCCGAGTACGTCCTGGTGCCCGCGAAGGCCCTGACCCACCCGGTGTCGAGCGCCCTCCCCGGGCAGGTCGCCGCCTTCGCCGAGCCGCTCTCGTGCGCGTTCCACGCCGTCGAGCGGGGCGACATCAAGTTCGGCGACACCGTGGTGATCGCCGGCGCCGGGCCGATCGGGCTCTCCGCGATCGCCGGTGCTCGCCAGAAGAACCCACTGCGGATCATCGCGCTCGACGTCGTCGAGGACAAGCTCGAACTCGCCCGCAAGGTCGGTGCCGACATCACGATCAACATCGCCCAGGACGACGCGGTCGCCCGGGTCAAGGAACTCACCGACGGGTACGGCGCCGACGTCTACATCGAGGCGACCGGGCACCCGTCCGCGGTCCCGCAGGGCCTCAACCTGCTCCGCAAGCTCGGCACGTTCGTCGAGTACTCGGTCTTCAAGGACAACGTGTCCGTCGACTGGTCGATCATCTCGGACGACAAGGAGCTCGACGTCCGCGGTGCCCACCTCGGCCCGCACACCTGGCCGGCGGCGATCAAGCTGCTCGAGGCCGAGACCCTGCCGATGTCGGAGATCTGCACGCACCAGTTCCCGCTCGAGCGCTTCCAGGAGGCCCTCGACCTCGTCGGCGACTCCGCGGGCGCGAGCGTCAAGGTCTCGATCATCCCGTCCCTGCAGGCCTGAGCCGCAGCCACCACAGGAGTCAGCAAGCATGTCAACGACGACACAGCGCGCCACCGGTGCGCCGACGATGCCCCGCACCGAGGGCCGGCTCGACAAGATGGGCATCCCCCGCCCGCTCGCCCTCGGCTTCCTCGCCGTCCTGGTCTTCATGACCGGCAACGGCGTCGAGTCGAACTTCATCACGCCGCACATGGTCGCGGTCCTCGGCTCCCCCGAGGCCACGGTCGCGACGATCGTCACGTTCTACAGCCTCGCCGCCCTGGTGGGGAGCTACGTCTCCGGCGCACTCGCCGACCTGATCGGTCCGCGACGGGTGATGATCCTCGGGTTCGCCGTCTGGGTCGTGTTCGAGGTCCTGTTCCTCATCGCCCTCGGACTCGGCAGCGTGCCGTTCGCCGCCGTCGCCTACGCGATCCGCGGCTTCGGGTACCCGCTGTTCGCCTTCGCGTTCCTGGTCTGGGTGAACATCACGACGCCCGTGGAGCGCAACGGCTCGGCCGTCGGCTGGTTCTACGTCGCCTTCACCGGCGGTCTGCCCACGCTCGGCTCGCTCTTCGCGATCGGCGCCATCCCGGTGTTCGGCGGCGGCACGGTCGGTGAGACCGGCGCGATGATCGCCTCGATCGGCCTCGTCGTGATCGGGTTCCTCATCCTGCTGTTCGGGGTGCGCCTGCCGAACGGGTTCTCCCGCATCGCACCGGAGGGCGAGAGCGCCTGGCGCGTGCTGACGAGCGGCATCCGCCTGACGGCCACGCGACCGAAGATCCTGATGGGCTTCCTCGTCCGTCTGATCAACACCGCGCCGGAGTTCGGCATGTTCGTCATCCTCCCGGCGGTGATCGCGAACGAGCGCGGTTGGGGCCAGAGCCGGTGGCTGCTCATGACGGTGTGCGTCTACGCGACGAACATCCTCGTGAACGCCCTGTTCGGCTGGGTCGGCGACAAGATCGGCTGGCAGCGCACCGTCAAGTGGTTCGGCATCGTCGGGTCCGCCCTCGGGCTCATCGCCTGGTGGTACGTCCCGCAGCTCGTCCCCGCCGGGTCCGACTGGGGCTACGTGCTCTCCGTCGTCGCCGGCTGCGTGTTCGGCTGCCTGCTCGCGGGCTTCGTCCCGATGGGCGCGATCATGCCGGCGCTCGCCCCCGAGCACAAGGGCGCCGCGATGGCGATGTACACCACCGCCGCCGGCGGAGCCGCGTTCCTCGGCACGGGCGTCGTCGCCGCGGTGCTCGCCCTGGGCGGTGGCGGCCAGGCCGTGACCTGGACGTTCGTCGGCCTGTACGCCTGCGCGTTCGTGATGATCCACTTCCTCAAGGTCCCGCAGGGAGACCGAGGACACTGAACCCCGGGCGACGGCGGCCGTCCCGCCGTCGCCCGGTGCACCACCCCCACTCGATGCGAAGGACAAGCACCATGACCACGATCCACGACGACCCGGAGGAGTTCGCCGAGGACCAGCTCGCGGGCTGGCTCGCCCTCTACGCCGACCGGGTCCGCGGTGTCCACGGCGGCGTCGTCGCCCTGCCGACCGAGGGCGCCGAGCCGCAGGTCGCGGTCGTCGTCGGCGGCGGTTCCGGCCACTACCCCGCGTTCTGCGGCGTGGTCGGGCCGGGGTTCGCCACCGGGGCCGTCGTCGGCAACATCTTCACCTCGCCGTCCACGGCGCAGGTCTACTCGGTCGCCAAGGCGGCGGACCAGGGGAAGGGCGTCGTGCTGTCGTTCGGCAACTACGCCGGCGACACGATGAACTTCGGGCTCGCGGCCGAGCGGCTGAACGCCGAGGGCATCGACACCCGCATCGTGGTCGTCACCGACGACATCGCCAGCGCCGACGAGGAGTCGAAGCGCCGCGGCATCGCCGGTGACTTCTCGGTCTTCAAGGCCATGGGTGCCGCGGCGGCCGCCGGAGCCGACCTCGACGAGGTCGAGCGCATCGGCACCGCGTCCAACCGGGCGACGCGCACCATCGGCGTCGCGTTCTCCGGCTGCACGATGCCCGGCGCGACCGAGCCGCTGTTCACCGTGCCCGAGGGCCACCTCGGCCTCGGGCTCGGCATCCACGGCGAGCCGGGCATCGAGGACGTCCCGCTCCTCCGTGCGACCGAACTCGCGTCGCTCCTCGTCGAGCGGCTGCTCGCGGACCGCCCGGACGCCGCCGGCCCCCGGGTCGCGCCGATCCTGAACGGTCTCGGCGACACCAAGTACGAGGAGCTCTTCCTGCTCTGGGGCCGTGTGCTCCCGCTCCTGCAGGACGCCGGGATCGAGGTCGTCGAACCCGAGGTCGGTGAACTCGTCACGAGCCTCGACATGGGCGGCTGCTCGCTCACCCTGCAGTGGCTCGACGACGAGCTCGAGACGCTGTGGAGGGCCGACGCGTACACGCCCGCGTACCGCAAGGTGGCGGCGCCGGTCGCGGCGCTCGTGCCGGCCGACGCCGTGGACGCAGCCGAGGACGAGGCGACGGTCGTGCCGGACGCGAGTGGCGCCTCCAGGCAGGCCGCGCAGACGGCGCGCGCCGCGATCGAGGCGGTCGATGCGCTCCTGCGGGAGCACGAGGAGGAGCTCGGCCGCATCGACGCGGTCGCCGGGGACGGCGACCACGGACGCGGCATGGTGAAGGGGATCGGTGCGGCCCGCAAGGCGGTCGACCGGGCGGGCCAGGAGGCAGGGGTCGCCTTCGTCCTCGGACGCGCCGGTGACGCGTGGGCCGAGTTCGCGGGCGGTACCTCCGGGGTCCTGTGGGGTGCGGCGCTCGAGGCGTTCGGCCGGTCGCTCCGCGACGACCGCTCCGCGTACGAGGCGTCCGACGTCGTCGAGGCGGCGCAGGCGTTCGCGGACTCGATCGTGCACCTCGGCGGGGCGTCCCGCGGGGACAAGACGCTGCTCGACGCGCTGCTCCCGTTCGTCGACGAGCTGCGGAGCGGCGTCGATGCTGGTACGCCGCTCACCGAGGCGTGGCAGGCTGCCGCGCAGGTCGCGGTCACGGAAGCAGCTGCGACCGCAGACCTCAAGCCGAAGGTCGGGCGTGCCCGGCCGCTGGCGGAGAAGAGCCTGGGGACACCCGACGCGGGTGCCACCTCGATGGGGATGATCCTCACGCGGGTCGGCGAGGTCCTCGCCACCCGTGCAGCAGACAAGGAAGGGACACACGCATGACGTACCGTCTCGTGGTCGGTTCGGACGACGCAGGGTTCGACTACAAGGAGATCATCAAGGCCGACCTGCTCGCCGATCCGCGGGTGGAGTCCGTGGTGGACGTGGGGGTCGACGCGGACGGGCACACCGCCTACCCGCACGTCGCCGTCGACGCCGCACGGCTCGTCGCGAACGGCGAGGCGGACCGGGCGATCCTGATCTGCGGCACCGGACTCGGCGTCGCGATCAGCGCGAACAAGGTCCCGGGCATCCGGGCCGTCACCGCGCACGACTCGTTCAGCGTCGAGCGCTCGATCCTGTCGAACGACGCCCAGGTCCTCTGCATGGGCCAGCGCGTCGTCGGCGTCGAGGTCGCCCGGCGCATGGCGAAGGAGTGGCTCGGCTACGAGTTCGACCGCTCGTCCGCGAGCGCGTCGAAGGTCGCGGCGATCTGCGAGTACGACGGCAGCGCGCCGGCGGGCGTGGACGCGTCCGCTTAGCGCGCTCGCGTAGGGCCGCCGCGCCCCGCGTGGGCCGCCGCGCGCCGCACAACCAAAGTGGGCCCGAACCGCGTCTTTCCGCGGTTCGGGCCAACTTGCGTTGTGCCGCAGCGACCGGCACCACGTCAGCCGCGCGCGGCCAACCGGTGCACGACGGCCTTCGTCGCCTCGTACAGCTCGCGGTAGTCGCGGTAGCCAGGCTCGTACGCCGCCGTCGCCGCGGGATCGGGCTCGATGCGCGCGGCCGGTGGGTTCCACGCCGAGACGTCCACGTCCGCGACGAGCCCGGCCGCGAGGAGCGCCGACCCGTAGCACGCACCGATCGTCACGCTCGGGACCGTCTGCGGCAGCCCGGTGACGTCCGAGACGATCGTCGGCCAGAGCCGTCCGAGCAGCCCGCCGCCGGCGCCGACGAGCTCGTGGACCTCGACCCCGGCCTCGCGCAGCACCTCGACGTTGTGCCGCACCGCGTAGGCCGTCGCCTCGAGCGTCGCCCGGTACAGGTCACCGCGGGTGTGCCGCACCGTGAGGCCCGCGATCACCCCGCGTGCGTCCGGGTCCGCGATCGGGGTCCGCTCCCCCGCGAAGTACGGCAGCATCAGCAGGCCGTTCGCCCCGATGCCGGCGCAGCGGGCCTCCTCGAGCATCGTCGACCACTCGCCGTCGACGAGCCGCCGGAGCCAGTCGGTGATCGCCCCGGAGGTCGCCATCCCACCGGCGACGCTCGGCTGCCCCGGACGAGTCCCGACGGTGGTCCACATCCCCGGTACCGAGACCGGCTCGTCGGTCGGCGCGATCATGAACATCGTCGTCCCGTACTGCAGAAACATCCGACCGGGTGCCGCGGCTCCGACGCTCACGCCCTCGGCCCAGGCGTCGATGGTCCCGGCCGTCACGGGGATGCCGACCGGGAGGCCCGTGGCCGCAGCCGCCGCGGCCGTCACGGTGCCGGCCCGGTCACCCGACCAGACCAGTCGCGGCATGGCGAGCCCCGGCGCGAGCCGTTCGCACCACGCGTCGATCCAGGTGTCCTCGTGCACGTCGTAGAGCGGTGTGCACTGGCTCGCCGAGTGGTGGTCGAGGACGTACTCCCCCGTCAGCAGCTCCACCACGCGTGACGACGGCATCGTGAACCGCGCCGCACGCGCCCACACGTCGGGTTCGTGCCGGGCGACCCAGGCGAGCTTGACCCCGGCCGCCTGCGTGCTGAGGGCGGAGCCGCACCGGGAACGGACCGCGTCCTCGCCGCCGAGCTCGGCCGTCACGGCGGGGAGCATCTCGGCCGTCCGGGTGTCCACGCCGTACAGGATCGCGGGCCGCAGCGGTTCCCCGGCGTCGTCGGTGAGGAGCACGCACGGGCCGATGCCGCTCACGCCGACGGCCTCGACCTCGGCGTCCGGCACCCGCTCGAGCAGCTCACGGGTCAGGGCGGTGAACTCGTCCCACCACACCGCGGCGTCCATCTCGACGAGCCCCTGCTCCGGCCGGTCGACCTCGTGCCGTCGTCCGACCTCGGCGATCACCGTGCCGTCGAACCGCGTGAGCAGCGCCTTCGTGCTCGACGTCCCGATGTCCAGACCGAGCACCGCCCGCATGCCGCCTCCTTCGCCGCCACCGACCCGCGTCGGTCGCCCCCGAGTCTACGAACGCCCAGCCCACTGTCGGCGGGCCGACGTACCGTACTGCCGACTCCGAATGCTCCACCGAGGGGAAACCGATGAAGAAGTCAGCCTGGCTGCCCGCCGTCATCGCACCGGTCGTCGTCGCCGGCGCCGTCGCTGCGCCGATGATCGCGAACGCGTCGAGCGACCCGGTCGCGGGGACGAACCCGAGCGCGGCGGACGTCATCGCCAGCATCGCGGGGTCGTCCGACGCGAAGTACTCCGGCAAGCTCGTGCAGACGAGCGACCTCGGCCTGCCGGAGCTCCCGACCGGGTCCGGAGGCTCCTCGCTCGAGGGCGACGCCTCCGACGCGCTCGGCCTCCTCACCTCGTCGCACACCGCCCGCGTCTACGTCGACGGCTCCGACAAGCAGCGCGTCCAGCTGACGCAGCAGCTCGCCGAGCAGGACCTCGTCCGGAACGGGTCCGACGTCTGGACCTGGGACTCGAAGGAGCGCACGGCGACGCACGTCACCCTCCCGAAGGACGCCCGGACGCCGGAGTACGGCGCCGCGACGCCGTCCGACATCGCCAAGCAGGCGATCGACGCGATCACGCCGAGCACCACGGTGTCGAAGCCGAAGGACGTCCGGGTCGCCGGCCACGACGCCTGGCAGATCACCCTCACGCCGAAGTCGACGGGCACGCTCGTCGGGTCCGTGCGCCTGGCGGTCGACCAGCAGACCGGCCTCCCGCTGCGCGTCACGATCGCGGCGAAGGGCCAGTCCGACCCCGCCGTCGAGGTCGGCTTCACGAGCCTGCAGTACGGCGCGCCGGCCGCACGCCTGTTCGACTTCACGCCGCCCACGGGCGCGACGGTCGAGACGAAGGACCTCTCCGACGCGGCAGCCCACGGCACGGGCGACGCGCAGCACCGACACGGACGCACCGGCGACGAGCCGACGCTCACGGGGACGGGCTGGAGCACCATCGCCGAACTGCCGAAGGGCTCGGTCGACCAGACCGCGCTCGGCGACGACGCCAGCGGACTGCTCGACCAGCTGACCCGTTCGGTCGACGGTGGCCGCGCGGTGCAGACCTCGCTCGTCTCGGTCTACCTCACCGACGACGGCCGGGTCCTCGCGGGCGCGGTCCCGGTGTCGGCGCTGGTCGCCGCAGCCGAGTGAGCACGCCCGACGCAGCCCTCGCGATCCGCACCACCGGACTGGCGAAGGTCTTCCGCAAGCAGCGCGCGGTCGACGGGATCGACCTCGCCGTCCCGCGCGGCGCGGTGTTCGGCTTCCTCGGGCCGAACGGCTCCGGCAAGACGACGACGATCCGCATGCTCCTCGGGCTCTCCAGCGCGACGGGCGGCACGATCGAGGTGCTCGGCGAACCGATGCCGAAGGCCCTCCACGACGTCCTGCCGCGCGTCGGTGCCCTCGTCGAGGGTCCGGCGTTCTACCCGTACCTCTCCGGCCGCGCGAACCTGTTCCGGTTCGACGCCGCCGACCCCACCTCCGACCCACGGACCCGCAAGACCCGGGTGGCGAGCGCCCTCGACCGCGTCGGGCTCTCGCACGCGGCCGACAAGAAGGCGCACGCGTACTCGCTCGGCATGAAGCAGCGGCTCGGGCTCGCGAACGCCCTGCTCGCCCCGCGGGACCTCCTCGTGCTCGACGAACCGACGAACGGCCTCGACCCCCAGGGCACGCGCGAGGTCCGCAACCTCATCCGCTCCCTCGCCGACGACGGCACGACCGTGTTCGTCTCGAGCCACCTGCTCGCCGAGATCGAGCAGGTGTGCACGCACGCCGCCGTGATGCGGACCGGCAAGCTCGTCGCGCAGGGGCCGCTCGACGAGCTCCGCGCCGCCGGTGCCCGGACGGTCACGGTCCGGACGCCCGACCTCGGGCAGGCCGGCACCGTGCTGAGCCGTCTCGGCCTGACCCCGCGGCACGAGGGCGGTGCCGACGTCCTCGTGGCCGACCTGCCACCAGAGGTCCTGCCCGAGACCATCACGACCGAGCTCGTCCGCGCTGACGTCCGGGTGCGCGGGCTCACCGTCGGCGGCGGCACCCTCGAAGACCTCTTCGTCGCCCTCACCGGAGAGGGCTTCGATGTCGCAGCCTGACGCCGCCACCGTGCCGACGGACGACCCGCAGACGCACGACGTCCGCGCCTCCCCGCGTCCCCGCCAGCGCCCCTTCGCACTCCTCGGCTCCGAGCTCGCCCTCGTCTTCCGACGCCGCCGCACGTGGGCGATGCTCGGGGCGCTCGCCCTCGTGCCGATCCTCATCGCCGTCGCCGTCCGTCTCACGACCGGCGACGACTCCGGCGGTCCCGCGTTCCTCGGCGACATCACGAACAACGGGCTGTTCGTGGCGTTCACCGCGCTGACCGTGTCGATCCCGCTGTTCCTGCCGCTCACCGTGGGCGTGGTCGCGGGTGACACCGTCGCGGGCGAGGCCAGCCACGGCACCATCCGCTACCTGCTCGTGGCCCCGACCGGCCGCGTGCGGTTCATCCTCGTGAAGTACGCCGGGGCGGTGGCGTTCTGCCTCGCCGCGACGCTCCTCATCGTCCTGGTCGGCGCCGCGATCGGAGCCGTGCTGTTCCCGATCGGCCCGGTGACCCTGCTCTCGGGCACGCAGGTCGACGGCTGGTCCTACGCCGGCCGGGCCGTGCTGCTCGCGCTCTACGTGACGCTGTCGATGCTCGGGCTGTCGGCGATCGGGCTGTTCGCCTCGACCCTGACGAGCGTGCCGGTCGGTGCGATGGCCGCGACGGTGGTGCTCGCCGGGGCGTCCCAGGTGCTCGACCAGCTGCCGCAGCTCGACTGGCTGCACCCGTACCTGTTCTCGCACCAGTGGCTCGGGTTCGGCGACTTGCTCCGCGACCCGATCGCGTTCGACTCGTTCGGGTCGAACGCCGTGCTCCAGCTCGGCTACGTCGTCGTCTTCGGCGCGCTGGCGTACAGCCGGTTCACCACGAAGGACGTCCTGAGCTAGGCGCTCGGGCTCGCCGACCCGCCCGCCATCGTCTCGGAGTCGCTCCCCCGCGCGTCGGCGTACCGGTCGCGCAGGTCACGGGCCTTCTCCGAGCGGTACCAGTCCATCCGTGCACCGGTCTCGACGGTCTGCATCCCGATCACGACCTTGCCGCGGGACTTCATCTCGGCGAGGTCCTCGTACGCCTCGACGATGTACTCGAACGGGTAGAACCCGGAGATGAGCACCTGCACGCGACGGTCCTGCACGGCCTTCGCCAGGAGGGTCAGGAGCTCCCGGGTCTCCTCGTCCTCGGCCGGCGCCCGCAGGAACCGGATCTCGATGTCGCGCCGTGCCTCGGACGACACGAACCGCCCCGGTGCGACGCCGAGGCGTTCCGCGAGTTCCTCGGCCCGGCTCTCCCCGTGGTTGTCGATGAACGCGGTGATCGGGCGACCGTCCGCGATCGCACGGATGCGTTGCTCCTCGCCCTCGCCGTACACGACGGGCAGGGTGCCGATCTGGCGGAGGTAGTCGTGGTTGCGCGCACTGCCGAGCGCGATGACGGTCGCCCCGGCGTCGTGCGCGAGCTGGCACTCGATGTGCCCGACGCCGCCGGCCGCGGCGGTGATGACGACGGTGTCCTCCGGTCCGAGCTTGAGGCTCCGGACGACCGACACCGCGGTGCACCCGGCCAGGTAGAGGCCGCCGGCGACCTCCCAGCCGACGTGCTCCGGCTTCTTGATGACGGCAGCACGCGGCACGACGAGCCAGGTGGCGTGCGACCCGCCGGTCGGTGCGTGCCCCATCACCTCGTCGCCGACGCGCAGGTCCTTGACCCCGTCACCGCGTGCCCGGACGATGCCGGCGAAGTCGACGCCCTGACGAGCCGGGAACGTGAGCTCGATGTGGTCCTGGAGCTTGCCCTCCCGTAGGAACCGTTCGATGTGGTTGAGCCCCGCCGCGACGATCTCGACGACGATCTCGCCGGGACCCGCCTCCGGGCGTTCCTGCGGGACGAGCTCGACGACGTCGAAGTCGCCGTACCGGTCGTACTGCACTGCACTGCCGATCCGCATGGGGTGCTCCTTCGCTCCAGGTGTGCCACCGGCCTACTCGGAGTTCCCGACTGCAACCCGAACGCGCGGGGTACCGGCGTCCGCACACGACGGACGGGAGGGACGGTGCGGGCCCGCACCGTCCCTCCCGTCCGACGAACGGTGCGTCTACTGCCCGGTGGACGCCTCGATGACGCGCGCCACGGTGTCCGCGTCGAGCGCGAACGCGAGCGGGTCCGCGTCCGGCCGCGGCACGCGGACCGGGGTCGACCAGACCGAGCCGTCCTCGGCGACGTCGACGACGAGCGCTCCGGAGTCGACGTACGCGGACTCCTCGTCGTAGGCGCCGGTGACGTCGGTGTCGTTCGCGACACCGGGCGCGACGAGGACGGGCACACCCGCGAGGGTCCCGGCGAAGTGGTGGTGGTAGTGCCCCGCGAGCACGACCCGGACGTCGGAGCCGCGGATCGCGTCGGCGAGCGCCTCCGGGTTGCGGAGTCGGAGGGCCTCGTGCAGCGCGGTCGGTGCCGGCAGCGGCGGGTGGTGCAGCACGACGACGGTGCCGTGCGGCGCGTGGTCGCCGGCGAGCGCGGCGCGGAGTCGTTCGAGCGACGCCTCGGCGATCTCGCCGTAGCCGACCCCGGGGACGCTCGTGTCGACCGTGACGATCCGCCGACCAGCGACGAGTGACTGCCCCCAGACCGGCACGGTCGGCGGGTGGTACTCCATGGTGTGCATGAGCGGCCGGCCGCCCTCGCCGAGGACGTGGCCGTTCGCGAGGACCTGTCGGAACCCCTCGCGGAGGTCGTGGTTGCCCGGGACGGTGACGAGCGCCGCACCGTGGCGTTCCGCCCAGCCGCCGACGCGCTCGAGCACTGCGGCGTACGACTCCGGAGTGCCGTCCTCGGAGACGTCGCCGGACACCACCACGAGCCCGATCCCCGGGACGCCGTCGACCCGGGCGAGCACGCCCTCGAGTGCGGCGGTCGTGTCGACGGACCCCTGGTGCAGGGCACCGTCGCCCGTGAGGTGGGTGTCGGACAGGTGGAGGACGCGGAGGGTCCCGGCTGCGGGCTGCTGCATGGCCCCACGGTAGCGAGGGCGCCTTGCAGTCCCCGGTGCCCCGCGGACGTCGTTCAGTGAGCAGGAATGGTCGGGTCCGGCGACGGGACCCGACCATTCCTGCTCACGATGCGCCCGACGCGAGCTGGTCCTCGAGGTTGAAGACCTCCGGCAGCACGCGCGCCGCCTGGTCCGCCCGCCCGGTCGCGCCGTCGAACAGGTCCTGCATGTGCGCCTCCCACGCGGCGGCCACCTCGGACGCGGCGAGCGACGCGTCGGCATCCGCCACCGAGTCCGTCTCGTAGTACCCGATGAGCAGGCCGTCGTCGTCGAGGAACAGCGAGTAGTTCCGACGTCCCGCGGCCGCGATCGCCCGCAGCATCGCCGGCCAGACCGCCGCGTGCCGCTCGCGGTAGGCGTCGAGGTGCTCGGTCCCCACCTGCAGGCGGAAGCAGACGCGGGTCACGTGATCCGCGCCTCCAGTGCCGTCCGGGAGGCGCGGATCACGCCGGTCCGCGTCGCTCACCGTGGCGTCCGCTCGTCTCGCGCACCCCGCAGCGTCTGCTGGCGCGCGGCGTGCTCCTCGGGCGTGCGGACCGTGCCGGTCGCGCTGGTGACGGTGCCGTAGCGTTCGGCTTCGATCTCCTCGAGGGTCTTGCCCTGCGTCCGCGGCGCCCAGATCGTCCCGACCAGGAACGACAGGGCGAGCAGGCCGAGGATGAGCCCGCCGAGAGCACGGAGCCCGATGTCGGAGAGCAGGAGCGGGAACCAGATGCTCAGCAGGCCGACCATGACCCGCGCGGCGAGGAACAGGACGCCCTGCGCGCTCGCCCGGTACCGGGTGGCGAACAGCTCGCTCGTCCAGAGCCCGTAGAACGCCTGTGCGCCGATGCCCGACGAGATCCCCCACGCGATCGCGAAGAACAGCAGCGTGCCGAGGTTCGCGGGCGCGTAGATGAGGACGGCCCAGGCGACGACCGCGAGCGCGGCGCCGATCGCGTAGAGCCGCCTCCGGCTCATCCGGTCGGCGAAGCGCATGAACCCGAAGTACGTCGCGGCGACGGTGCAGCCCCACACGAGGATCTGCAGCCCGTACTGCTCGGTGACGCTCGTCACGCCGGTGGCGGAGTAGACGCGGGGCTGGAAGATGCCGGCCTGCCCGGCCACGGTGTTCCAGAGCGCGTAGACGCCGAACAGGAACAGCATCGCGGTGAGGTTCTTGCGGCGGCTGAACAGCTGGGTGAAGCCGTGGAAGAAGTTCGCGGAGCCGGTGGCCGCGCGCTCGTCCTTCCAGATCGTGGACTCGGGCAGGCCGCGTCGCAGCCACCACACGATCGCGGCGACGACGAACAGGTGCGCGAAGATCAGGCGGCTGCCGAGGAGCCCGAGCGGCGCGGCGGCGATGGCCAGGGCGAAGCCGACCATGGGGCCGATCGACCAGGCGAGCTGCGCGGTCCCGACGTGGGCAGCGCGCTTGTCGGCCGGGGCCTGCTCGGCGATGTAGGTCCAGCTCGCGGGGACGCCCGCACCGACCGCGATGCCGGTGAGGATGAACCCGACGAGGAGCATGCCGTAGCTGCCGGCGAACACCGCGAGCAGGATCCCGAGCATGTAGAGCAGCAGGTCGTAGGTGTAGATGAACTTCCGGCCGTAGCGGTCGCACAGGGGTCCGCCGATGATGGCGCCGGCCGCTGCGCCGAACGCGTTCGCGGACAGGCTGGCGAGGAGCCCGACCTGCAGGTCGCCGACGTGGAACTGCGCCTGCCAGAGGCTGAGGCTCGTGGCGATCGCGATGATCGACCCCGACTCGATGTAGTTCGACATGGCGACCGAGATCGTCGCCTTCCAGCCCGTGGTGTTGCGGGCTCCGATACGGACCGCCATTGGTCCTCC
Source organism: Curtobacterium sp. MCBA15_016 (assembly GCF_001865105.1). Classification (NCBI taxonomy): domain Bacteria; kingdom Bacillati; phylum Actinomycetota; class Actinomycetes; order Micrococcales; family Microbacteriaceae; genus Curtobacterium; species Curtobacterium sp. MCBA15_016. The sequence goes on along the minus strand of NZ_MJGR01000022.1, from coordinate 80,843 downwards.
GTTCGCGTGTTCGTCAGTGAATCGTTTCAACGGTGCTGCGGAGACGGTACTCGTCGTTCGGCCGGAGGGCAAGTCGCTCCACCGGAACGCCCGCCCCGATGCCAGGATGACCCCATGGCAGTGAGCGTTCGGGACGTCGCAGCGCTCGCCGGCGTGTCACTCGGCACCGTCTCGAACGTGCTGAACCGTCCCGACAAGGTGGCACCGGGGACCGTCGAACGCGTGCAGTCCGCGATCGCCGAACTCGGGTTCGTCCGCAACGACTCCGCCCGCCAGCTCCGCGCCGGCCGCAGCTCGACCGTCGGGCTCATCGTGCTCGACGGCGGCAACCCGTTCTTCACCGACGTCGCGCGCGGCGCCGAGGACGCGGCCATGCAGAAGGGCCTGGCCGTCCTCGTCGGGAACTCCGACGAGTCGGTCGACCGCGAGCACACCTACGTCGACCTCTTCGAGGAGCGACGCGTCGCCGGACTCCTCATCTCCCCCGCCGGGGACGACCTCGGCCGCCTCGAGCGCCTGCGCGACCAGGGCACCGCCGTGGTCCTCGTGGACCGCCGTGCCGACGACGAGCACTTCGCGTCCGTCTCCGTCGACGACGTCGCCGGAGGCCGCATCGCCGTCGCACACCTCACCGCGATCGGACGCCGGCGGATCGCCTTCGTCGGCGGCCCGTTCGGCATCCGGCAGGTCACCGACCGCCACTCCGGCGCGGTCGCCGCGGCCGAGGCGGCGGGTGCGGCGCTCGAGGTGATCCCGACCACGTCGCTCTCCGTCCTCGAGGGTCGGCGCGTCGGCGAGGAGATCCAGGCCCGCCCGGCCGCCGACCGCCCGGACGCGGTGTTCGCGGCGAACGACCTGCTCGCCGTCGGCCTCGAACAGGCGTTCATCATGCGCGGGTCGATCCGGGTGCCGGAGGAGATCGCGATCGTCGGGTACGACGACATCGCGTTCGCCGAGGCCGCGGTCGTCCCGCTCACCTCGGTGCGGCAGCCGGCGCAGGACCTCGGGCGGCGGGCGATCGAGCTGCTGCTCGCCCAGGTGGACCAGGGGCAGGGCACGGACCAGCTGCACGTTGAGTTCACGCCCGAGCTCGTCGTGCGGCAGTCCACCGTCGCCGAGCGCTGAGGCGCGCTGGGCGCTTTGCGCTTCGCCGCGCGCCCGTGATCGTGCCGCCGGAGCGACAGGACACAGGAAGGCCCCGGCATCCGTGCCGGCAGAGCGACAGACCCCTGGCAACCGTTCGCGGCACACCATCGCGTTCGCGGACCGGGCGGCGAGCCGCGTCGGACGGGAGGCGCGGGTCGGCGCCGCACCGCGCCTCCCGTCACGGCCGTCGCCCCGCTGGCGCGGTGCGCCGGAACCGGCTGGTGGGGCCCACCTCCTGTCCGGCGGACGGCCGGGAGGGCGCGCCGGTCCGCCGGCCTGTCCGGCGGATGGCCGGGAGGGCGCGCCGGTCCGCCTACGATCGGAGCATGGTGCATGTCCCCCGGCGCGACGGACCGCCGAGCGTGCACCACGTCGCCGCTCGGGCGGGTGTCTCGCTCGCGACGGTCTCGAACGTGCTGAACCACCCGGAACGCGTGGCCGACGCGACCGCAGCGCGGGTCCGTGCCGCGATCACCGACCTCGGGTACACGCCGAACCGCAACGCGCGGGCACTCGCCTCGGGGACCACGCGGGCGATCGGGCTCGTCGTGATGTCCCTCCGCAACTCCCTGTTCAGCGACATGGTGAACGGTGCGCAGCTCGCCGCGCGTGAGCGTGGGCTGACCCTGCTCATCACGAGCAGCGAGGACGACCTGCAGGCGCAGGGCGAGCACCTCGCGTTCCTCGAGAGCGCACGCGTGTCGGGGATCCTGCTCGCCCCGATGACCCAGTCCCGCGAGCAGGTCGAGACCACGCGGCGGCACGGGCGACCGGTGGTCTACGTGAACTTCGAGCCGACCGAGGTCGATGCGTGCTCGGTGGTGGTGGACAACGAGCAAGCGGCCTTCCTCGCGACGGAGCACCTCATCGAACGCGGCTGCCGACGCATCGGGTTCGTCAGCGCCCGCGCGGAGCTGCAGCCCGTCGAACGTCGGCGGGCGGGGGTGCTCCGTGCGGTCGCCGCTCACCCCGAGGTCACGCTCGTCGACATCGACGCGGGAGACATCGACCCTCCCGGCGGGACCGACGCCGGTGCACGCATCGCCGCCATGCCGGTGGAGGAGCGGCCGGACGGCATCCTCGGCGTGACGGACCTGCTGGCCATGGCGGTCGTGTCCGAACTGCGCGCGGCGGGGATCCGGGTGCCGGAGGACATCCCGGTGTCGGGCTGCGACCACAACTCGGTCGCGTGGGGCGGTGCCGTGCCGCTGACGTCGGTGACGATGCACGGGTCGGAGATGGGCGCGGCGGCGGTCGAGCTCATGCTGGCCGAGCTCGACGAGGACCCCGCGGAGCACGTGCACCGGACGGTCGTGCTCGGGAGCGAGCTCGTGCCGCGCGAGAGCACCCTCGGGCGGGCGGGGGCGGCCGAGGCGGCTGCCCGGACGGCGCCGAGCGACCCGAGGCGCACCGAGGCCTGAGGGGCCGCGCGCGGCGCTCGGCGTTCCCGAGTCTCACCTCGGCGGACAGTTTCGCGGGCGCTGAGCCGCGAAGGTGTCCGCCGAGGCGAGTCTCGCGCGGAGGCCCGCGCGCGAAACCTCGCGACCGCCCGCCCGCCGCGCCCCGACCGCTCCGCCAAAGCGACAGTTCACAGGACGGCTCCGCGCTTGACCCCGCCGAAGCGACACATTCCCACGCGGGTTCGGCGGCACAGTGTCGCTTTGCCGCCAGCGCAGCCGCACCGCCCACCCAGCGCACCCCGCCCGCCGGGCCCCGACCCGCGCCTCCCGGCTCCCGCGGCCGGCGGGACCGCGCACTTGCGTAACGAATCAGGATCGGTGATTGACACGCTTCAATCCGCATGGTTCCATTCCGATTGAAACGTTCTAAACAGCACCACCGGGAACCGCATCGGCGCGGTGACCGGGTCCGTTTCACCCGGGTTCCCCCAGTCCCGGGCCTTACGAGGAGGTAAGGAATGTCAGCTCGTCCCCTGACCACCAGGTTGCTCGCCATCGGCGGCGCCGCGGTCCTCATCGGCAGCCTGGCCGCGTGCTCGTCGGGCGGCTCCGCCGACACCGGCAGCGGCGGCGGCAAGGTCACGATCACGTACCTCGCCGACAACGCCGAGGCCACCGCCGCCACCGCGAAGCCGCTCATCGCCGCGTTCGAGAAGGCGAACCCCGACATCACCGTCAAGTTCGACACGAAGCCGCAGGGCACCGACGGCGACAACCTGGTGAAGACCCGGCTGTCGACCGGCGAGATGGCCGACGTCTTCAACTACAACTCCGGCTCGCTCATGCAGGCGCTCAACCCGGACAACACGCTCGTCGACCTCTCGAAGGAGAGCTGGGCGAAGGACGTCGACCCGCAGTTCACGAAGGTCGTCAGCACCGACAAGGGCATGTACGGCGCACCGTTCGGCACCAGCTTCGGCGGCGCCGTCCTCTACAACAAGAAGGTCTACGCGGACCTCGGCCTGAGCGTCCCGACCACCTGGTCGGACTTCATCAGCAACAGCGAGAAGATCAAGGACGCCGGCATCGCGCCGATCATCCAGACCTACGGCGACACCTGGACCAGCCAGCTGTTCGTCCTCGGCGACTTCGCGAACATCACCGCGCAGCAGAAGAACTGGGCGACGCAGTACACGAAGCACAAGGAGTCCTACGCGGAGCAGCCGGCACTGGCCGGGTTCCAGCACCTCCAGGAGGGCAAGGACAAGGACCTCTACAACGAGGACTACGCGTCCGCCACGCAGGCGAACGGCCTGAAGATGCTCGCCGAGGGCAAGGGTGCCCAGTACCCGATGCTGACCAACGCGATCTCGGCGATCCAGCAGGACTCGCCCGACGCGGTGAACGACATCGGCGCCTTCGCCCTCCCGGCGGAGAACGCGGACGACACGAACCTCACCATCTGGGAGCCGAACGGCCTCTACATCCCGAAGACGACCACGGGTGACAAGCTCGCGGCCGCCAAGAAGTTCGTCGCCTTCGCGAACTCGTCCGAGGGCTGCAAGGTGCAGAACGACACCGGCACCCCCGGTGGCCCGTACGTCATCTCGACCTGCACCCTGCCCGACTCGGTCCCGCCGATGATCGGCGACCTGCAGAAGTACCTCGACGACGGCAAGGCGAGCCCGGCACTCGAGTTCCTCTCCCCGATCAAGGGCCCGAACCTCGAGAAGATCTGCGTGCAGGTCGGCTCGGGCATCACGAACGCGGCGAAGGGCGCTGACCAGTACGACGACGACGTCGTCCAGCAGGCTCAGCAGCTCGGCATCAAGGGCTGGTGATCCGGTGACCGCGACCCTCACGACGGCGGTGGCACCGCCGCAGACCACGAAGGCAGGCCCCGGGCCGGCACGGCGCCGCATGCGCTCGTTCTACCCGGCCTGGTTCTTCATCCCGGCGATCGCGCTCTACGTCGTGTTCTTCGCGGTCCCGACCTTCGCGGGGTTCTACTTCTCGCTCACCCGCTGGACGCTGTTCGACCAGACCTTCATCGGCTTCGACAACTTCGTCCGGTTCTTCCAGGACCCGCAGCTCGTCTCCGGGTTCGTGCACACGTTCGAGTACGGGTTCGTGACGAGCGCGGCGAAGGTGGTCCTCGGACTCGCCCTCGCCCTGCTCCTCACGAGCCCCGTGCTCGGGCGCGGGTACCTCCGAGCGGTGGTGTTCTTCCCCGTGCTGGTGTCGACCATCGGCATCGGCATCACGTTCAAGGCGCTGATGGACCCCTTCCACGGGATCATCAACGGCGCCCTCGGGGCGGTCGGCCTCCCCACACCGGGGTGGCTGACCGACCCGGCCCTCGCCCTCTGGAGCGTCGCCGCGGTGGACGTCTGGAAGGGCGTCGGCATCGCGACGCTCATCTTCATCGCCGGCATCGTGGCGATCCCGCAGGAGTACTTCGAGGCCGCCCGGGTCGACGGCGCCAGCGCGTGGACGATCTTCAAGAACATCACGCTGCCGCTGTCCCGCCCGGCGATGGGGACGGTCATCATCCTGTCGCTCATCGGCGGCCTGCGGTCGTTCGACCTCATCTGGGCGATGACCGGCGGCGGACCCGGCTTCACGAGCGACGTCATCGCGAGCGTGATCTACAAGCAGTACCAGGCCGGGTTCTACGGGCTGTCGACCGCCGGCAACGTCGTGTTGTTCATCGTGGTCACGGCGATCATGGTCCCGATCTCCTGGCTCATCAACCGCAAGGAGGCGGACCTGTGACCGCGATCACCACCGGCCGACGCGCCGGCGCCGCGAAGACGCCCACCCCGCGCCGGCGGAGCCCGCACACCGCACGCAAGTGGGTCATCGGCATCGTCGCGATCGTCGTCAGCTTCGTGGTCTTCCTCGTGCCGTTCGTCTTCGTCCTGCTGCAGGCCGCGAAGAGCCCGGCCGAGGCCAACCAGCTCGGCTTCAGCCTGCCGACCCAGTGGCAGCTGTGGCAGAACCTCGTGGCGGTCATGCAGACCGGCGACGGCGGGATCCTGCGCTCGTTCCTGAACAGCGCCGTGCTCACCGTGGGGAGCGTCATCATCATGGTGGTGTTCTCCGCGATGGTCGGCTACGTCCTGCAACGGCGGCCGAGCAAGTGGAACGGCCTGATCAACTTCTTCGTCCTGGCCGGCCTCATCGTCCCGCCCGCGATCGTCCCGACGATCTGGGTGCTGCAGGGGCTCAACCTGTTCAAGACCATGGGCGGGATGATCCTCATCGAGGCGACCTTCGGCCTCTCGTTCTGCATCCTGCTCTTCCGGGCGTTCGTCGCGACGATCCCCAAGGAGCTCGACGAAGCAGCCGTCCTCGACGGCGCCGGTCCGATCCGCCTGTTCTTCGGGGTCGTCCTGCCGCTGCTCAAGCCGGTCATCATCACGGTCGTGCTCGTGCAGTCCGTGACCGTGTTCAACGACTTCACGAACCCGCTGTACTTCCTGCCGGGTTCCGAGAACGCGACGGTGCAGCAGACGCTGTACACGTTCCAGAGCCAGTCGGTCAGTCAGCTGAACCTGCTGTTCACGGACGTGCTGCTCATCACGATCCCGCCGCTGATCCTCTACATCTTCTTCAACCGTCAGATCGTCGCCGGCATGACGAGCGGCGCCGTCAAGGGCTGACGCCCGATCCACGGCCTGGAGGCGCGACCCGCCTCCACCACCCCGCCCCCGCGGGCGGGTGGCCGGGCCCACGACCCCCGCACCGGTCGACGACGACCGGTCGCGTGAAAGGACACACCACATGACCGCCTGGACAGCACCGTTCATCGCGAGCGACGCCGACCTCGGGAGCGCACCGATCCTGCGCCGGGAGTTCACCCTCGACGACGGCCACGGCGCCGTGACGAGCGCGACCCTCGACGTCAGCGCCCTCGGCGTCGTCGAGGCCTGGCTCGGCGGGCAGCGCGTCTCCGACCACCTGCTCGAACCGGGGTGGACGAGCTACGAGTGGCGCGTGCGCGTCGTCTCGCACGACGTCACGGCACACCTCACCGACGCCGAGCCGGGTGGCGCCGCCGTCCTCGCGCTCGTCCTCGGCAAGGGCTGGGCCGCCGGACGCCTCGCCTGGGGCGGCGGTGGCGGCTGGTACGCCGACGAGGTCGCCGGGTTCGCCGAACTCCGCGTCACCTTCGCCGACGGCCACGAGCAGCTCGTCGCGACCGACACCGACTGGCAGGCGCTGTCGAGTGCGATCACGGCCGACCAGCTCTACGACGGTGAGGACGTCGACGCCCGCCTGCGCGACGGCTCCTTCCTCACGCCCGGTGACGTGACGGTGCCGAGTGTGGACGGACACGAGGGCCGCACGAGCACGGTGCACACGGTGGGCCTCGGGGAGCGCGAGCTCGTCGCCGACACCGTGCCGCCCGTCCGACCGCTCGCCGAGATCGCCCCGGTCGAGGTCTGGACGAGCCGCGGCGGCGCCACGCTGGTCGACTTCGGCGTGAACCTCGTCGGCTGGATCCGGGTGACGGCGTCCGGCCCGGCGGGGACGGTCCTGACCCTGCAGCACGCCGAGGTCCTCGAGCACGACGAGCTCGGCACGCGCCCCCTGCGCACCGCGAAGGCCACCGACCACTTCACCCTCAGCGGGGACGGCCAGGACGTCTTCGAGCCGCGCTTCACGTTCCACGGCTTCCGGTACGCCCAGGTCGACGGGTGGCCCGGCACGCTCGACGAGCTCCGCGCCGCCCTCACCGCGGTGCAGGTCGGGTCGGACCTCCCCCGCACCGGCACGTTCGAGTCGAGCCACGAGCTGCTGAACACCTTCCACGACAACGTGGTGCGGGGCATGCAAGGCAACTTCCTCAGCGTGCCGACCGACTGCCCGCAGCGTGACGAACGACTCGGGTGGACCGGCGACATCGCCGCGTTCGCACCGACGGCCTCGTACCTCTTCGACACGCGGGCGTTCCTCGGCGACTGGCTCCGCGACGTGTGGCTCGAGCAGCAGCACGCCGACGGCATCATCCCCTTCGTCGTGCCGGACGTGCTGAAGTACTCCCCCGCCGAGGACTTCGGCAAGCCCGACGCCACCGCAGTCTGGTCGGACGCCGGGGTGTGGGTGCCCTGGACGCTCTACCAGGCGTACGGCGACACCGCGGTGCTCGAGGAGCAGTTCCCGTCCATGGCCGCGCACCTCCGGCGGGTCCGCGACCACCTCTCCCCCGAGGACCTGTGGGACACCGTGTTCCAGTTCGGCGACTGGTTGGACCCGGACGCCCCGCCGGAGGACCCCGCGGCGGCGAAGGCCGACAAGGGCGTCGTCGCGACGATCTGCGCGTACCGGTCCGCCACCATCGCGGCGGACGCGGCCGAGCTGTTGGGCGGCCACGAGGCGGAGGCGAGCGAGTTCCGGGAACTCGCGTCGCGCCTCCAGGCCGGCTTCCGGACCCACTACCTGCAGGACGACGGTCGGATCCTGTCCGACTGCACGACCGTGTACACGCTCGCGATCGTGTTCGGGATCCTGTCCGAGGCGGAGCAGGCAACGGCCGGCGACCGTCTGGCGGAGCTCGTCGAGCAGTCCGGGTACCGGATCTCGACGGGCTTCGCCGGGACGCCGTTCATCACGGATGCGCTGACGCAGACCGGACACCTCGAGGACGCGTACCGACTGCTGCTGCAGACCGAGTGCCCGTCGTGGCTGTACCCGGTGACGATGGGCGCGACGACGGTGTGGGAGCGGTGGGACTCGATGCTGCCGGACGGCACCATCAACCCGGGCCAGATGACGTCGTTCAACCACTACGCGCTCGGTGCCGTGGCGGACTGGATGCACCGTGTGGTCGGTGGTCTCGCGCCGTTGACGCCCGGGTACGAGTCGGTGCTCGTGGCGCCGCAGCCCGGAGGCGGTCTCACGTGGGCGTCGACCTCGCTCGACACGGTGCACGGGCACGTCGCCGTGCGGTGGGAGCTCGTCGACGGGGAGCTGCTCGTGCGGGTGACCGTGCCCGAGGGCGTCACCGCGGTGGTGCGGCTGCCGGGTGCTGCGGAGCAGCGCGTGTCGGGAGGCACGCACGAGCTGCGCGCGCCGGCCGCGGTCCCCGCGGGGTAGCGGCGGCCGCGGCGCGGCGGCGGCGGCTTGCGGGGCGTCGCTCCGCCCCGTGTCGAACCACGTTCCCGACGTCGAACCAGCCTCACCGCCCGGTTCGATGTCGGAAACGTGGTTCGTCGCCCACACCGGCTCGCGCCCACCCCGGCTTGCGCGAACCCCGCGCACCACGTACCGTATGAAACGATTCAATCGACACGAGGAAGTGACACGATGACATCAGCGAGCTTCAGCTCCGTCGCCGACCAGCTGGCCCGGCAGGCGATCGAGCTCCCGAGCTGGGCGTTCGGCAACTCCGGCACCCGCTTCAAGGTGTTCGGGACCCCCGGCACCCCGCGCGACCCCTACGAGAAGATCGCCGACGCCGCCCAGGTGCACCGGTACACCGGGCTCGCACCGACCGTCGCGCTCCACATCCCGTGGGACCTCGTCGACGACTTCGCCGACCTGAAGCGCCACGCGGAGGAGCACGGCGTCTCCCTCGGCACCGTCAACTCGAACACCTTCCAGGACGACGACTACAAGTTCGGCGCCCTGACCCACGTCGACGAGACGATCCGGCAGAAGGCGATCGACCACCACCTGCGCTGCATCGACGTGATGGACGCCACGGGTTCCCGCGACCTGAAGATCTGGCTCGCGGAGGGCTCCAACTACCCCGGCCAGGAGGACATGCGCTCCCGCCAGGACCGCCTCCACGACTCGCTGACCACGATCTACGACCGACTCGGCCCGGACCAGCGCCTGGTGCTCGAGTACAAGTTCTTCGAGCCGTCGTTCTACCACACGGACGTCCCGGACTGGGGCACGAGCTACGTGCAGACGGCGGCGCTCGGTGACAAGGCGATGGTCTGCCTCGACACCGGCCACCACGCCCCCGGCACGAACATCGAGTTCATCGTCATGCAGCTCCTGCGCCTCGGCAAGCTCGGCAGCTTCGACTTCAACTCGCGCTTCTACGCCGACGACGACCTGATCGTGGGCGCCGCCGACCCGTTCCAGCTGTTCCGCATCCTCGTCGAGGTCATCCGCGGCGGCGGCTACGACAACCCCGACGTCGCGTTCATGCTCGACCAGTGCCACAACATCGAGGACAAGATCCCCGGGCAGATCCGCTCGGTGCTCAACGTCCAGGAGATGACGGCCCGAGCACTGCTCCTCGACCGCGTCGCACTGACCGCCGCACAGGAGGCGCACGACGTCCTCGGCGCGAACGAGATCTTCATGGACGCGTACCAGACCGACGTCCGCGCCGACCTCGCCGCGTGGCGCGAGTCCCGCGGGCTCCCCGCGAACCCTATGCGCGCCTACCTCGACTCCGGTTACCAGCGGCAGATCGCCGAGGACCGGGTCGGCGGCGTCCAGGCCGGCTGGGGCGCGTAGACATCATGACAAGCACAGGACTGGAGGCCCGGGTGGACCCCGCAACGCACGGCACCGACGCAGACACGACGATCAGTGCGCTCGTCGCACGTTCGAACGCGCTCGGCTCGGATCCGCGGATCACGAACTACGCGGGCGGCAACACCTCCGCCAAGGGCACCGACACCGACCCGGTCACGGGCGAACCGGTGGAGCTGCTCTGGGTGAAGGGCTCCGGGGGCGACCTCGGCACCCTCACCCCGGCGGGCCTCGCAGTCCTGCGCGTCGACCGGGTCCGCACACTGCAGGACGTCTACCCCGGCGTGGAGCGCGAGGACGAGATGGTCGCCGCGTTCGACCACACCCTGTTCGGTCGCGGTGGGGCAGCACCCTCCATCGACACCGCGATGCACGCCCTCGTCGACGCCGCGCACGTCGACCACCTGCACCCGGACGCCGGCATCGCCATCGCGACCGCAGCCGACGGCCCGGCCCTGACCGAGCAGGTCTTCGGCGACAAGGTGGTCTGGGTGCCGTGGCGCCGACCGGGGTTCCAGCTCGGGCTCGACATCGCGGCGGTCAAGCGGGACCACCCCGCGGCGATCGGCACGATCCTCGGCGGCCACGGCATCACCGCCTGGGGCGACACGAGCGATGAGGCCGAGGCGAACTCCCGCTGGATCATCGACACGGCAGAGGCCTTCATCGCCGAACACGGGAAGGACCAGCCGTTCGGCCCCGTCCGCCCCGGCTTCGAGGCGCTCCCGACGGACGAACGCCGCGCGCGCGCCGCCGCCCTCGCCCCGACGATCCGGGGCATCGCCGGCCACGACAAGCCCGTCGTCGGCAGCTTCACCGACAGCCCGGTGGTGCTCGACTTCCTCGCATCGTCACGGGCCGAGGAGCTCGCGACCCTCGGGACCAGCTGCCCGGACCACTTCCTCCGCACCAAGGTGAAGCCGCTCATCCTCGACCTGCCCGCCACGGCGACGGTCGAGGAGCAGACTGCCCGCCTGCACGAGCTCCACGAGCAGTACCGCGTCGACTACCAGGCCTACTACGACCGGCACGCCGACGAGACGAGCCCGGCGATCCGCGGCGCCGATCCGCTCATCGTGCTCGTCCCGGGCATCGGCATGTTCTCCTACGGCAAGGACGCCCAGACCGCCCGCGTCGCCGGCGAGTTCTACGTGAACGCCATCAACGTCATGCGCGGCGCGGAGTCTCTCAGCACCTACGCCCCCATCGACGAGGCCGAGAAGTTCCGCATCGAGTACTGGGCCCTCGAGGAGGCGAAGCTCCAGCGGATGCCCGCACCGAAGAAGCTCGCCACGCGCATCGCCCTCGTCACCGGAGCCGCGAGCGGCATCGGCAAGGCCATCGCGAAGCGCCTGGCGGCCGAGGGTGCCGCGGTCGTCATCGCGGACCTCGACCTCGCCAAGGCGCAGGAGGCCGCGGCCGAGATCGGGAACACCGACACGGCGATCGGCGTCGCCGCGAACGTGACGGACGCCGGCGCGATCGACCACGCGGTCCAGCAGACGCTCCTGCACTTCGGCGGCCTCGACCTCGTCGTGAACAACGCCGGGCTGAGCCTCAGCAAGAGCCTGCTCGAGACCACCGAGCAGGACTGGGACCTGCAGCACGACGTCATGGCGAAGGGCTCGTTCCTGGTGTCGAAGGCGGCCGCGAAGGTCCTCATCGAGCAGGGCCTCGGCGGCGACATCGTGTACATCTCGTCGAAGAACTCGGTGTTCGCCGGCCCGAACAACATCGCCTACTCGGCGACCAAGGCCGACCAGGCGCACCAGGTCCGGCTGCTAGCGGCCGAACTCGGTGAGCACGGGGTGCGCGTCAACGGCATCAACCCCGACGGGGTCGTCCGTGGCTCGGGCATCTTCGCGTCCGGCTGGGGTGCGAACCGGGCGAAGACGTACGGCATCGAGGAGCAGGACCTCGGCAAGTTCTACGCCCAGCGCACGATCCTCAAGCGCGAGGTCGTGCCGGAGAACGTCGCCAACGCCGTCTACGCCATCTGCACCGACGACTTCTCGCACACGACCGGCCTGCACGTCCCCGTCGACGCCGGTGTGGCCGCCGCGTTCCTGCGCTGATGTCCAGGACAGGGGCAGCAGCGTGACGAACAGCGGCAGCGTCGCCGCGGTCGACCTCGGCGCCACGAGCGGGCGGGTGATCGTCGGCCACGTCGACACCGACGGCGTCCGGATGGAGCACGTCGCCCGGTTCCCGAACGGTCCGGTCGCGCTCCACGAGGGCGACCGCGACGCCCTGCACTGGGACGTCGTCGAGCTGTACCGGCAGGTCACCGTGGGCCTCGGCGACGCCTTCGCCCGGAACCCGGACATCGCCAGCATCGGCATCGACTCGTGGGCGGTCGACTACGGGCTGCTCCGCGGCGGGCGGCTGCTCGGGCTGCCGTCCCACTACCGCGACGCACGACACGAAGGCGGCGTCGCGACCGTGCACGAGCGACTCTCCGCCGCCGAGCTGTACGCCCGGAACGGCCTGCAGCACCTGCCGTTCAACACCCTGTTCCAGTTCGCCGCCGACCCGTCCCTGCAGCTCGCGCAACGGGCGCTGCTCGTGCCCGACCTGCTCGGCTACTGGCTGACCGGCGTCGAGGCGGCCGAGCGCACGAACGCCTCGACGACCGGGGTCCTGAACGCGACCACCCGCGGGTGGGACCCGGCGTTGCGGGCTGCTGCGCGCCTCCCGAGCGGACTCCTGCCCACCCTGCGCGACCCGGGCGACCGACTCGGTCCCCTGCTGCCCGCCGTCGCCGAGGCGGTCGGCGGCACTGCGCCGGTCACGCTCGTCGGCTCCCACGACACGGCCTCGGCCGTGGTGGCGGTACCGGCCACCGACCCGGACTTCGCGTACATCTCGTCCGGCACCTGGTCGCTCGTCGGCGTCGAGCTCGACGCACCCGTCCTGTCGGACGCGGCTCGCGAGGCCAACTGCACCAACGAAGGCGGCGTCGACGGACGCGTCCGGTTCCTGAAGAACGTGTCCGGGCTGTGGCTGCTCTCCGAGAGCGTGCGCACCTGGGAGCGTGGTGGCGAGCGCGTCGACCTGGAGGCGCTGCTCGCCTCCGCAGCGGACGTCACTGCCCCGGTCCCCGTCTTCGACGTCGCGGACGACACGTTCACCGCGCCGGGTGACATGCCGGCACGGATCGCCACCTGGTGCGGTGCACACGGACTCGCCGCCCCGGCATCGCGGGCCGAGACCGTGCGGTCGATCCTCGAGTCGCTCGCCTCGGCGTACGCCTCGACCCTCGAGACGATCATCGCCGTCACGGGCCGAGACGTCCGACAGGTGCACGTCGTCGGCGGAGGATCGCAGAACCGGCTCCTCTGCCAGCTCACCGCCGACCGCACCGGGCTCCCCGTGCTCGCCGGGCCGGTCGAGGCGACCGCGCTCGGCAACGTCCTCGTGCAGGCGCGGGCCGTCGGGCTCGGCGGCCTCGGTGGCGCCTCACTCGAGGCCCTGCGCTCGATGATCGCCCGTTCCGTCGAACCCGTGCGCTACACCCCGCGAGCCGATCACTCCACCCACCGATCCACCCCGAGACGTAGGATGTCTGTATGACCTCGACCGACGACCAGCACCGCGTCGACCCCGCGACGGGCGCTCCGGCAGCGACCCCCGGGGCGCCGTCGGCCCGGCGCACACCGATCAGGCGGCAGCTGCCGACCGTGCGTGACCTCGCGCCGCTCATGCAGTTCAAGAAGCCGTCGCTGCCGGGTCGGCGACAGCGTCTCGAGTCGGCGCTGACGATCTGGGACCTGCGCGACATCGCCGCCCGTCGCACGCCGAAGGCCGCGTTCGACTACACCGAGGGCGCCGCCGAGGCCGAGATCTCCCTCGCCCGTGCCCGCCAGGCGTTCGAGGACATCGAGTTCACGCCCGCGATCCTGCGCGACGTCTCGAAGGTCGACACGTCGCGCGACGTGCTCGGTGCGCCCGTCGCATACCCGTTCGGGATCGCCCCGACCGGCTTCACGCGCATGATGCAGACCGAGGGCGAGCGCGCCGGAGCCCGGGCAGCAGGCCGCGCCGGCATCCCGTTCTCGCTCTCCACGATGGGGACCACCGCGATCGAGGACGTCCGCGACGCCAACCCTTCGGGCCGCAACTGGTTCCAGCTCTACATGTGGAAGGACCGCGAGAAGTCGATGGCGCTCGTCTCCCGCGCCGAGAAGGCCGGGTTCGACACGCTGCTCGTCACCGTGGACGTGCCCGTCGCCGGCGCCCGGCTGCGGGACAAGCGGAACGGGTTCTCCATCCCGCCGCAGCTGAGCGCCCGCACCGTGCTGAACGCGATCCCGCGGCCCTGGTGGTGGTTCGACTTCCTCACCACCGAGCCGTTGGCGTTCGCGTCGCTCGACCGCTGGTCCGGCACCGTCGGCGAGCTCCTCGACCACATGTTCGACCCGACCGTCACCTACGAGGACCTCGAGTGGATCCGGTCGCAGTGGAAGGGCAAGGTAGTCGTCAAGGGCGTGCAGTCACTGGCGGACGCGAAGCGCCTCGCTGACATGGGCGTCGACGGGATCACGCTGTCGAACCACGGCGGCCGGCAGCTCGACCGCGCTCCCGTCCCGTTCCACCTGCTCCCCTCCGTCGTCCGCGAGATCGGCAAGGACACCGAGGTGCACCTCGACACGGGGATCATGTCCGGCGCCGACATCGTCGCCGCGGTGGCCCTCGGTGCGAAGTTCACGATGGTCGGTCGGGCGTACCTGTACGGCCTGATGGCGGGTGGCGAGGCCGGGGTCGACCGGATGATCCAGATCCTGTCCGAGCAGATCGAGCGGACGATGCGGCTGCTCGGGGTGGCATCGCTCAACGAGCTCGAGCCGGGGCACGTGACGCAGTTGCAGCGGTTGACGCCGGTCGCGCGGGGCTGACCGGCGCGCGTGGCCGACGTGGCCGACGCGGATGTCGAACCACGAATCCGACGTCGAACCAGGCAGCGCCGCTGGTTCGATGTCGGATTCGTGGTTCGGCGCGGACGAGGCGGCGGCGCGGGTCAGCGGGGGTCGGGCGAGCGGCGGCGCACGACGAGGGTGCCGATGCCCTGGACGACGAAGTACGCGCCACCGCCGACCAGGACGATCGTCCGGATCACGGTGAGGACCGACATGCTCCCGAGCCCGAGCGTGCCGACGGCGAGCGCGATGAAGATCCCGCCCATCACGATCAGGACGACCGGGTTCGGGGCGACGAAGAAGCGTCGGCCGCCGTTCGCGTCGGCGATCGCACGGTCGCGCGCACGGGCGACGGCGCCGGTCGCACGGCCTTCGCTTCGGTCGCGGCGACGTTGTCGAGCGCGCAGCAGCAGCCACGTCGTCACACCGACGGCGATGGCCCCCGCCCACACGACCCATTCGGGCGCTTGGAAGAAGCCGAGCACCCAGGACGTGACGAGGCCGACACCCGCGCCGACCGCCGCCGCAGTCGTGACCCGATCGGTCCGGCCGTCGATGGCGGTGACGTAGCCCGGGCGTCGGGCGTACGGGTCGTGCTCCGGCTCGGTCTGGTCAGCTGGTCGTTCGTTCCCCACGCTCCGACCGTACCGAGATCGTGACCCGATGGACCGCTCGGAGGTGGGGCGGTGACCATCACGCCCGCGTCGACCGGCGACCCGGTGCTGCTCGGGCGGCCGACCCCGCAGGGCGAGCAGTTCACGGTCGCCGGGCGCTTCGACCTGCCCGACGACCTGCCGGTGGGCGACGCCGTCCTCGACGTGAGCAGCCACGACGGCGAAGGGTCCGGCGCGAGCCTGCCGGTGACGATCAGCGCGGACGGCGCCAGGTGACCGAGGAGCGCCGGTGGACGTGCGTGTCGTGGTTCCAGTGCCCGGTCACCTCCGTCTCACCGCCATGTCTGCCGGACCAGCACCTCGAGCAGCCCGTCCGTGGGCGTGTTGGTCTGCGTGACCAAGATCCACGTGTCCCCCCGGACGAAGAACGTGTGGGTGGTCTCCAGCGGGTCGCCGTAGTAGTCCGACGACTCGCTGTGCTGACAAGCCCGCCCACCGAGCCGATCGGTGCACGACCAACCCGCCTGCTCGTGTGCGCTGAGTCGCTCGTCGAGGGTCCCTTCCGCGGTCGACCCCATCGCGAGGAAGAGGTTGTCCGATTCTTCCGGGCTCCCGGTCTGGGACCACCGGCAGACGAGGGCCGCGTCGGCGACGAACGGCTCGTCCGGGTCGACCCAGTAGTCCGATCCGACTCCGCCGGGTGCGACGGGTCGGATCTGCTCGACCTTCCGCTGGCCGAACAGCCGCGCGGAATCGGCTGACGGCACTGCCGCCGAGCACGAGTCCGGGATCGATGCCGCGACACCACCGGACGTCGGCGAGGACGGCCGGGTGGTCGGGCGGATGGGAGCCGACGAGGCAGTCCGGTCCGGCCGGGGCACGGCCGCGGGACTCGAGGCGCTCGGAGCCGGCGGCGCGGCGATCGGACTCGGGATCATCCCGAGCGCGACCGCTCCACTCGCGGTGCCGACACCGAGCAGCGCCACGATCGCGACGGCGATCCCGACACGCTTGCGGACGGAGACCCGACGGGGTTCGGCGTCGAGGTGTGCGACGAAGCGCTGGCGCATGCCGACGATCATCTGCTGCAGGTCGTCTCCGACGGGAGGTTCAGAGCTCATCGTGCGTCACCGCCTTCTTGATCCGGGCCCGCGATCGCGCGACCCGCTGTCTGACCGCTCCGACGCTCAACCCGAGCGCAGTCGCGGCTTCGGCGTACGAACGGCCGTCGATGAGGCACAGCTCGCACACCTGTCGGTCGATCGGCGAGAGCGCGTCGATCTCGGCTCTGACCCAGCGCAGCCGGTCGCGGGCGTCGTCGTCCTCGACCGGTGCCGGCAGGTCGTCCGGCAGTTCGTCGCCCTGGTGCCGCTGGCGCGTGCGCCGGAGGTTCGCCGCGTGGTTGCGGCTGACCACCAGCAGCCACGGCAGGATCGACTCGTCGGGGAGCTCGATGGAAGCCGCCCGTCGCCAGAGCGTCACGAACGTGTCCTGGACGACCTCCTCGACGTCCTGGCGCGACGGGACGAGCGCCCAGGCGTACCGGGTCACCGTCGCCACGTAGCGGTCGAAGAGCGCGACGCCCGCTGCCCGGTCGCCGTTCCCCGCCGCCCGGACCAGTGCTGTGTCCGGTTCTCGTGATCGGTCCATGACCACCCCCTTCACCCCAGCAGTGTCCGGACCGGTCCGATCGTCACAGCGCGGGGACAGCCGGGCGTGTCGTCAGGGCGAAGGACAACGGCGCCGCCCGGACCGCGTCGACCGCGTGCGCGACCGCACCGAGCACGACGACGTCGGCGCCCAGCGTCGACGCGACGATCTCGGGGACCGGGTCGAACCCCGCGCCGTCGAGCCAGGCCCGGGCCCGGTCGATCACGGCACCGGCGGGCTCGGCGATGGCCCCCGCGACGACCACGCGGTCGATGTCGAGCAGGCTGACGAGCAGGACGCAGACGCGGGCCAACCGGTCCCCCAGGCGGTCGACGATGCCGAGGGCGACCGGGTCCCCGTCGTGCGCCGCGCGGAACAGGACGGAGGCGTCGGCGTCCGCGGCGAGGGGGCTGTCCGGCGGGACGTCGCCCGCGGCGAGCGCCTCGGCGACGAGTCGGCGGGCGGTGGCACCGATGCCGTCGGACGACCCGACGCCCTCGACGAGGTCGAGCACGCGCATCTCCCCCGCGCCGCCGTGGGCGCCCCGGAGCAGGGCCCCGTCGACGACGAGCCCGCTGCCGAACCGCTCGCCGGAGAGCAGGGCTGCGAACGAGGCGTCGCCCGAGGAGGGCCGTTCGGCGAGCGCGGCGAGGTTGGCGTCGTTCTCGACCACGACCCGGTGCCCCGGGACGGCGTCGGCGAAGCCCGGGTTCATCCGGTCCCAGAACCCGCCGTCGCCGGGTGACGCACCGCCGGCGTCCACGGGGGCGGGGATGCCGACGACGGAGACGAGCACCCGCAGCGGGTCGACCCCGGCGTCCAGCAGTGCGGCGGCGACGGTCTCGCCGACGACCCCGAGCCGGACCGGGACGTCGAGACCGGAGTCGCCGAGGGCCCCCTCGGCACGGCCGAGCACGGTGCCGCGCAGATCGGCGACGAGCACGGTCACCCGGTGCTGCCCGGCGTCGATGCCGACGACCACGCCGCCGGCGGTGTCGAGCTCGTACCGGCGCGCCGGTCGGCCGATCCGGTACTCCCCCGCGGCCCGGGCGTCGTCGAGTTCGCGGACCCAACCGAGGCGGACGAGCTCCTCGCACGCGGCCAGGACGGTGGAACGGGTCAGGCCGGTCGTGTCGATCGCCTCGGTCGCGGTGAACGCGCGCACGGAGAAGGCGTACGCGAGCAGCGTCTCTGCGCTCGTTCCACGGGGCGGCGGCATGCCCGCACACTACCGCGGAAACAGTTCCTTGCAGAATTAGATTTTGTCGCTAGATTTAGTTCTGCGGGCGGCAGTGGAGCCGGACCGCGAACCGGAACGGCAGGGACGCCGGGTCCGGACGGACGGAGACGACGTGCAGACACACGCCACCACCAGGAACGCCGCCGCGCTCAGCCGCCGCGGGTTCCTGCTCGGGGCGGGCGGCATCGGAGCGGGCCTGGCCCTCGCCGGGTGCGCCCCGCTCGGTTCCTCGAGCAGCCGCCCCGAGACGATCACGTTCTACGTGTCGAAGCCCGAGGTCATCGGCTACTTCGACGAGGTCATCGCGAAGTTCCACGACAGCCAGTCGAGGATCCGCGTCATCCGCGACTCGACGTCGAACATGTCCGCCAACTTCGTCCGGAACCGACCGCCGGACCTCGGCTGCCTGAACTACAACTACGCGATGGTCTCGTTCGTCGAGCACGGTGCCCTCTCCGACCTGTCGGACCTGCCGGAGAGGGACACGATCAACCCCGACCTGTGGCCGCTCATGAAGCAGACCGCGGACTACCCGGGTCGGACGAGCGTGCTGCCGTACTCGGTGACCGCAGCGTCGGTGATCTACAACAAGCAGATCTTCGCCGACCAGGGCATCGACGTGCCCACCACGTGGAGCGAGTTCAGAGACGTCTGCGAACGACTCACCAAGGCCGGCATCACGCCCATGTACGGCACCTACAAGGACAACTGGACGATCGCCCAGGGCATGTTCGACTACTCGGTGGGCGGGATGCTCGACCTGCAGCAGACCTTCGCGGCACTCGACCGCGAGGGCACGAAGGTGGGCACGAGCTCGAGCGTCTCGTTCGAGAAGGACTTCGCCGCCCCCGTCGACCGCATGGTGGACCTCCTGCAGTGGCACCAGAAGGGCGCGGCGAGCCGCGGGTACGGCGACGGCAACCTCGCGTTCGCGCAGGGGAAGGCCGCGATGTACCTGCAGGGGCCGTGGGCGCTCGGTGAGATCGCGAAGTCGAACAAGGACATCGACCTCGGCACGTTCCCGTTCCCGGCGACCGACGACGCCGCCGACAACAAGGTGCGCGTGAACGTCGACCTCGGCCTCTGGATCCCGGAGGCGTCCCGCAAGAAGGAGGCGGCGCGCGAGTTCCTGTCGTTCCTGATGAGCCCCGCCGTGAACGACAAGTACAACGCCGACAACAACGGTTTCGGCGTCCGGAAGGACTCGCCGCCCGCATCGAACCCCGCGCTCCGCGGCATGCAGGACTCGTACGACCAGGCGAAGTTCTCCCTGGGCGCCTCGCAGCTCATCCCCGCCGAGATCCCGGTGGCGAACTACCTGCAGTCCATCGCCTTCGGCGGTGCCCCCGCTCCCCAACTCCGCACCCTCGACGGCGACTGGGCGCGTCTCGCGCTCCGTACGGCCGCGTAAGGAGACGACCTTGGCCACCACGACCACAGAATCCGTCACGACGGCGGGCAGCCGCCGACGGGGCGGAGCCGCACCGCGCCTCCAGTCCGGACGACGGGGCGGAGCCGGACTGCGCACGAAGCGCAGCCGGACCGACCCGCTCTTCCTGGTCTTCCTGATCCCCACCCTCCTGCTCTTCACCCTGGCGATCACGCTCCCCGCCGTGATGGGCATCGTGCTGAGCTTCACCGACTCCGTCGGCTTCGGCGACTTCCGGTTCATCGGCCTGACGAACTACGTCGCCGTGTTCAGCGACCCGGCGATCCTGCAGGCGTACCTGTTCACGATCGGGTTCTCGCTCGTCACGGTCCTCGTCGTGAACGCGGTCGCGTTCCTGCTCGCCATCGCCCTGACCTCGAAGGTCCGCGGCAAGATCACCCTCCGCGCCGTGTTCGTGCTGCCGATGGTGATCTCGGGCATCGTCATCGCCTACGTGTTCTCGTTCCTGTTCGCGAACAGCCTGCCGGCGCTCGCGACCACGCTCGGCTTCGCGCCGCTCGAGCAGAGCATCCTCGCGAACCCGGACCTGGCGTGGATCGCGATCGTGGTCGTCACCGCGTGGCAGGCGATCCCGTCGACACTGCTCATCTACATCGCCGGCGTGCTCTCGATCCCGGCCGAGGTGTACGAGGCGTCGGCGCTCGACGGCGCGAGCGCCTGGCGGCAGCTCGTGTCGATCACGGCACCGCTCACGGCGGGCTACATCCTCATCAACCTCGTGATCGGGTTCAAGAACTTCCTGAACTCGTACGACATCATCGTCGGTCTCACCGACGGCGGCCCCGGCACCTCGACCACCAGCGTGGCGATGTCGATCTTCAAGGGCTTCAACGGCGGCGACTACGCCTACCAGATGGCGAACGCCACGATCTTCTTCGTCATCGCGGTCGTCATCGCCGTGATCCAGCTGCGGGCGACCCGCGGGAAGGCAGCGCTCTGATGACCATCCAGGCACCCCTCCAGCCGGGGACCACCGCGACCGGCACCATCCGCTCCGTCGACGCCGACCGGAACGCCGGCCGTCGTGGCGAGCGCTTCAACTGGCGGGTCACGGTCGTCCTCGTCCTCTGCACCCTGTCCGTCCTCGTCCCGCTGTACGTGACGATCACGATGGCGTTCAAGACGACGAGCCAGGCGGTCGACGGCAACGCGTTCTCCCTCCCGGCGCCGTTCAGCGTCGACGGCTTCGTGCAGGCCTGGCAGCTGACGGACTTCCCGCGCGCGTTCGGCGTCTCGGTGCTCGTCGCCGCGATCACCGTCGTCGGCACGATCCTGCTCGCGTCGTTCACGGCGTACGCGATCGCCCGGAACTGGGACCGCCGGCTGTTCCGCTGGTCGTTCTTCTACCTGCTCGCCGCGATGTTCCTGCCGTTCCCGGTGCTCGCGCTGTCGCAGGTGAAGCTCACCGGCCTGGCGCACCTCGACAACCCGTTCGGCGTCGCGATCCTGCACGTCATGTTCCAGCTGTCCTTCAGCGTGCTGCTCTTCACCGCGTTCCTGCGGTCGATCCCGGCCGAACTGGAGGAGAGTGCCCGCATCGACGGTGCGAGCACGGGGCAGGTGTTCTGGCGACTCGTGTTCCCGCTGCTGGCACCGATGAGCGCCACCGTCGGCATCTTCGCGTTCCTCGCGTCCTGGAACGACTTCGTGATGCCGTCGCTGATCACCTCGAACCCGGCGCTGCAGACCCTGCCGGTGCTGCAGCAGATGTTCCAGACGCAGTTCAGCAACAACTACAACGTGTCGTTCGCCTCGTACCTGATGGCGATGGCGCCGGCGATCATCGTCTACCTGTTCACGCAGCGCTGGGTGATGGCCGGGGTCACGCAGGGCGCGATCAAGTGACGACCACCGACTCCGCAACCGAGAGGACCCCCACCATGACCGACGTCGTCGAGACCGCCGCCGCACCCGCGACCGAGGACGGGAGCAGCACCTGGTGGCGCCAGGCCAGCGTCTACCAGATCTACCCGCGGTCCTTCGCCGACGCGAACGGCGACGGCATCGGCGACCTGCCCGGTGTCACCGCGAAGGTGCCGTACCTGGCGTCCCTCGGGATCGAGGCCGTCTGGCTCAGCCCGTTCTACCCGTCCGCCCTCGCCGACGGCGGCTACGACGTGGACGACTACCGTGACGTCGACCCGCGCCTCGGCACGCTCGAGGACTTCGACGAGATGGTCGCGGCGCTGCACGGTGCCGGGATCCGCGTGATCGTCGACGTCGTCCCGAACCACACGAGCGACCGGCACGAGTGGTTCCGCGAGGCGCTGGCGTCCCCGAAGGGCAGCCCGGCACGCGACCGCTACGTGTTCCGCGACGGCACCGGGCCGTCCGGCGAGGGCTCCCCTGCCGACTGGGTGTCGATCTTCGGCGGCCCGGCCTGGACCGCGGTCGGCGACGGCCAGTGGTACCTGCACAACTTCGCCAAGGAACAGCCCGACCTCAACTGGGCGAACCGCGAGGTCCGCGACGACTTCCTGCACACCCTCCGCTTCTGGTCCGACCGTGGTGTGGACGGGTTCCGCATCGACGTCGCGCACGGCCTGGCGAAGGACCTGCCGTCGGGCCCGCTCCCGACGTGGGCCGAGGTCCTCGCGTCGCCGAAGGACGGCTCGCACATCCTCTGGGACCGCGACGACGTCCACGAGATCTACGCCGAGTGGCGGAAGGTCTTCGACGAGTACACGCCCGCACGCACGGCCGTGGCCGAGGCGTGGGTCGCCGCCGACCGCCGCGCCCGGTACGCCAGCGCCGAGGGGCTCGGGCAGGCGTTCAACTTCGACCTGCTCGAGGCCGACTTCGACGCCGGGCAGTTCCGGAGCATCATCGAGTTCAACCTCGCGCTCGCAGAGGAGTCCGGCTCGTCGACCACGTGGGTCTTCTCGAACCACGACGTCGTCCGGCACGCCACCCGCTACGCCCTGCCGGCACGCAACGGCGCCGAGGAGAAGCAGGGCAGCGCGTGGTTGCTCGCCGGCGGCTCACAGGACGCGCTCGACCGCTCGCTCGGACTGCGCCGTGCCACTGCGGCCACGCTGCTCGAACTCGCGCTGCCCGGCTCGGCCTACCTCTACCAGGGCGAGGAGCTCGGCCTGCAGGAGGTCGGCGACATCCCCGAAGCCGACCGCCAGGACCCGGCGTTCTTCCGGAACCCGGGCGTCGACGTCGGCCGTGACGGCTGCCGCGTGCCGCTCCCCTGGACCCGGAACGGCAGGAGCTTCGGGTTCGGCGACGGCGGTGCGCACCTGCCGCAGCCGGCATGGTTCGCCGATGTGTCGGTCGAGGCCGAGGACGCCGACCCCGACTCGACGCTGAACCTGTACCGGAAGGCGCTCGGCCTGCGCGGCCAGCTGCAGTCCGAGGAACACCTCGAGTGGCTCGAGACCGGCCGCGACGACGTGCTCGCGTTCCGTCGGCCGAACGGCTGGACGAGCGTGACGGTGTTCGGCGACGAGCCGTACGACCTCCCTGCTGGCGAGCTGCTGCTCGCCTCCGCGCCGGTGGCAGACGGCGCACTGTCGGGTGTGGGGACGGCCTGGTTGCGTTCCTGACGGAACCAGGTGACGGACGGGAGGCGCGGTGCGGGCAGGCACCGCGCCTCCCGTCCGTCAGGCGGTCACGCCCGAGCGCCGTCAGGCGCTGCCGGTAGGGTCGCGGCATGAGCGGGGCGACCATCAGCGTGCAGGACTTCGTGATGCGGTTCGGGGACCGGAACGTGGTCGACGGGCTGTCGTTCGACATCGCCCCCGGCGAGACCTTCGGCCTGCTCGGCAGCAACGGCTCGGGCAAGACCACGACCATCCGTGCGCTGCTCGGCATCACCACCCCGACCGCCGGCACCCTCACGATCGACGGGCAGCCCTACCGACCGGCCACCGGCGGGATCGGCTACCTGCCCGAGGAACGCGGCCTGTACCGCAAGGAGTCGGTCATCGACGTGATGACGTACTTCGGGCGGCTCCGCGGCCTGCGCGGGCCCGAGGCGACGGCGTGGAGCATGGACTACCTCGCCCGCGTCGGCCTGGCGGACCGGGCGAAGCTCCGGGTGGACAAGCTCTCCGGCGGGCAGCAGCAGAAGGTCCAGCTCGGCATCACGATCATGGACCGGCCCCGCCTGCTCATCCTCGACGAGCCGACGAAGGGCCTCGACCCGGTCAACCGTCGGTTGCTGCTGGACCTCGTCGACGAGCGGAAGGCCGACGGTGCCACGGTCGTCCTCGTCACCCACCACATGGACGAGGTCGAGCGACTCTGCGACCGGATCCTGCTGCTCAAGGACGGCACCGCTGCCGCCTACGGGTCGATCCCCGACGTGCAGGACGCCTTCGGCGGTGCCGTCGCCCGGGTCGGCCTCGACGGGCCGGTGCCGCCGTCGCCGCTCTACCGCCTCGCCCGGCACGAGGGGCACGTCGCCTACCTCGTGCCGATGCCCGCGGCCGCGGCCGACGGGTCGGACATCCTCGCGTCGCTCGTCTCGGCCGGCGTGCACGTCACCGGGTTCGAGATGCGGCGCATCCCGCTCGACGAGATCTTCGTCCAGGTGTACGGCCACGACGCCGGAGCCGACGCGGCCGCCGACACCGCACGGGCCGGAGCCGCCGCGTGAGCCGCCTCGGGACCGTCATCCGGTTCGAGTTCGTGCGTGCGGTGAAGAAGCCCGCGTTCTGGATCGGCACGCTGGCGCTGCCGGTCGTCATCGTGGTGGTGTCGCTCCTCGTCGGGGTCGGGCAGTCCGCCGGGACCGACTCGGTGGTGTCCAGCTCGTCCGCGACGAAGACGCCCTTCCGGTACGTGGACGACTCCGGGCTGGTGTCCGAGAGCGTCGCCGCGAAGTGGGGCGGGTCGCCGTCGACCGACCCCGCGGCGGACCGGGCCGCGGTGCGCTCCGGGACCCTCGACGCGTTCATCACGTTCCCCGAGTCGCCGTCGACGTCGCCGATCCGGGTCGAGGCGGCCGACCGCGGGCTCTTCGGGAACGGCGGGTACTCCTCGCTGGCGGAACGGGTCCTCGAGCAGAGCGTCGCCGCGACCGTCGACGACCCGGAGTCCGTCGAACTCCTCCGGAACCCGCCGGACACCGACCTGACGACCTACGCGGACGGCCGGGTGGCGCCGGGCTGGTTGTCGATCGTGCCGCCGTTCCTCTACGTCGCCGCGTTCTTCGGGCTGGTCATCCTGCTCGCCACCCGCATGGTCACGGTGGTGGTCGAGGAGAAGGAGAACCGCATCTCCGAGATGATCCTCACGACCGTCACGGCCGGCGACCTCATCCGCGGCAAGGTCATCGCGATGCTGCTCGTCGGGTTCGTCCAGGTCGGGGTGTTCGTCGTCCCGGGGCTGATCGGGCTGCTCGCCGCGCTCCCCCTCGTCGCGTCACGACTGGGCGGGCTGACCATCGACCCCTGGCGGATGGTGGTCGGTGCGCTGCTCCTCGTGGGCGGGGTCCTGCTGGCGTCGGCGCTGTTCGTCGCGGTCGGGGCTGCCGTGCCCTCGATCAAGGACGCCTCTGCGCTGCAGTCGGTGGCGATCTTCTCGCTCATCATCCCGCTCTACGCGGCGTTCTTCGTGATGACGACGCCGACCTCGCCGGTGGCGTCGTTCTTCACGTACTTCCCGACGTTCACACCGATCACCGCGATGGTCCGGAACGCGGTCGGGTCGCTCACCGTCACCGAGTCGGTGGTCTGCATCGTCGAGGTGTTCGTGGTCGCGGCCGTGCTGCTGTGGTTCGCCGAGTACCTGTTCCGGCACTCCGTCGCGCAGTACGGCTCGAAGGTGACGCTCCGGCAGATCGTGTCGTGGCGGCGTCGGTCGCGGGCCTGACCGGCCCGACCGGCTAGCTGGTGAGGACGACCTCGTCGAGGTCCCACGCCCGCACCTCGCGCTCGCGCCACCCCTGACGGAGGGTGCGGACGGCACGGTCGAACTCCACGAGCACGTCGATGTGCGGGCGCACGAGCATCTGGATCTGCAGCCCCTCGTACACCGCGAGCAGCTGCGTCGCGGCCTGGTACGCAGGGATCGCCAGGCGCTCGGACCCGGACTCGACGTCGCGCTCGAGCCCGGACGAGAGCTGCTCGGCGTACTCCTCGAAGCGCTTGCGGAAGAGTTCGGCGAAGCCGGTGTCGGCCGCCGCGATCGTGATGGCACCGGCGAGCACCCGGACGAGGCCGGGGTCGGCGACGTCCTCGGCGAGGGTCATCCGGACGTGCTCGATCGTGCACGTCGGCGGGTTCCTCCGACGCGTCCCGCGCAGCTGCGTCCACCGGTCGTAGGTCACGAGCAGCAGCGCGTCCCACGTCGGGAAGAGCCGCTCCACCGTGGTCACCTCGATACCGGCGACCTCGGCGACCACCTCGGCGTCGACGCTGTCGAACGGGTGCAGTCGGTAGGCGCGGATCGCGGCGCGGACGATCCGTTCGGCCAGGGACTGTTCGTCCTCGAAGGCCGCGTCGTGGTGGTGTGCCATCCGACCATCACACACTGTTCCCGAGGGTTTGTCTCGTCCCAGAGCGGGGGCCTCGGTCAGCCGACCGTGACCGGGGCCGCCGAGGGCTTCGTGCGCTGGCGCATCCAGACGAAGAACCCGGTCAGGGTGAAGACGCCGTAGAACACGTACATGAGCCCGGAGGCGTAGTACCCGGCCGAGAACAGGAGCGGCACACCGACGAGGTCGACCGCGACCCAGATCAGCCAGAACTCCACCCAGCCCTTGGCCATGCCGTAGGTCGCGAGCAGCGAGCCGACGAAGATCCAGGCGTCGCTCCACACCGGCTCGTACGAGCCGAGGGCGCGGAACACCGGGGTCAGGACGGCGGTGCCGCCCACCATGACGAGGACCATCAGTCCACGAGCCTTCCAGGAGGCCCAGCGCGGCTCGATCACGGTCGTCGCGTCGTCGGGACGGTGCGTCCAGCGGTACCAGCCGTAGACGCTCACGATGATGAACATCACCTGGCGTCCGGCCTGACCGAGCAGGTTCACCGGGTTGGGGGTGTCGAAGAGCGCTCCCATGAAGACCGTGAAGAGCAGGGCGTTGCCGACGATGCCGACCGGCCAGGCCCACACCTTGCGGCGCATCCCACCGAGGGCGCTGAGCAGGCCGAACACGTTGCCGATCACCTCGCGCCAGAGCACGGTCTGGTCGCCGATGACGAGCTGCGCGTCGAACAGCCACCGCACGATGCCCATGGGCCCTCCTCGTTTCCGGACGGTGCAACGGTACGGGGGCGGTCGGCATTCCTTGCGCGACCGAGACCGATCGGGGTACAAACCGTGTCGGCACTCTCGGGGACGAAAATGACCCCTGTACTGGGTCCATTCAGACGCATGTTCCCACTTGTCCGCACTTTGGGGGACCGGTAGCGTCGACACCAGAGCGAGTCCAGCCCGCCCGAGACGTGTCACGTCGCGGAGCCCGGCGACAGCTCTCCGGCACAGGTCAGCCGCGACCCGCACGAACCACGGGTCGATGACATCGTCCCGTCGGCACTGCCGATGGTCGCAGCGCGCCCGAACGCGCAGAACGGACCCCTCATGCACAAGATAGTGACCGGTGCCATCGCCGGCGCCGCCGGTGTCGCCCTCCTCCTCGGCGGCGCGGGCACCTTCGCTCTGTGGAACGCCAGCGCCAGCACCGCGGCCTCCTCGGTGAGCTCGGGATCGCTGACCCTCAGCGCGAACAACGACGGCGTCTGGACGGACATCACGAACGGCCGCTCGGCGACGATCAACCCGGCGAGCGCCCTCATGGTGCCGGGCAACTCGTACCAGTTCACGCAGACCCTGACGATCGGTGCGACCGGCCAGGACCTCAAGGCGAACCTCACCTACGCCAGCCAGAGCATCACCGGTGACAGCGCCCTGCTCGCCGCGACGACGAAGACCCTCGCGGTTACCTCGTCGAGCGCCTCGGTCGTGCAGTCGACCGCGAACGCGAACACCTTCGTGGTCTCCCCCTCCGCCGCGACCTCGACCGTCAAGGTCGTCTTCACGATCACCCTGCCGTCGTCGGCCACCACGGGCCAGGGCGGCACGCTCAACGTCGGCGCGCTCGCGTTCACGCTGACCCAGACCGCGATCGGTTCCTGACCCGCGGAAGCAACCCGGGCCGTGGAGCCCGTGGTCTCGATGGGTCCCTGATCCGCCGATCGCGACCACGCGCCTCCTGGCCCACCCGCACCGCCGGACGGCGGTGCACACCACGACGACCAGGGGACGGACATGACCAGCACACCGAGGACGAGCGGACGCCACGCGGCGCCGCGTCGTCACCGGTGGATCTGGCCCACTGCCCTCGCCCTGGTCGTCGCGGTCGTGACGGCGCTGCTCGGCACGGGCGGCACCTACGCGCTCTGGAACGGCACCGCCAGCACCTCGGCCTCGACGGTGCGGTCCGCGACCGCCACCATCACCACCGGCCCGCTCTCCGCGATGAACACGTCCGTCCTCGGTCCTGGTGGCGGCGTCACCGGCACGTTCACGGTGCGCAACACCGGCTCGATCCCGCTCACCATGCGGGTCGCCACCACCTCGACGAACGTCGCCTACGCCACGAACGCGACCCCGGCTGCGGTGCTCGGTGAGCTGAGCCTGCGCCTCGCGGTGGTCGGCAGCACCGCCGACTGCCGCACCGGCCTGTCCGGCGCGAGCGGACGGCTCGCTGCCTTCGACACCGGCATCGGCTCGTTCACCCTCGCGGCCGGCGCGAGCGCCGTCGGGTGCGTCGAGATGGACCTCGACGCCGACGCACCGCAGACCGTCGCCGGGGCCGTCACCGACTTCACCCTGACCGTGACCGGCACGCAGGTCAGCGCATGAGCCGCCGACTCCGCACCGTGCTCGCCGGGCTGTTGGCGCTGGCGTTCGTCGTCGGCGGGTCGTCCGCCGCGTGGGCGCTCTGGAGCGCGACCGGGACGACCGCGTCGAGCGTGACCATCGGGAAGACCGGGGCGTCCCTGACCGGCACGAGCGACATGACGACCACGTTCTCCTCGAGCGTGACGAGCACGACGAAGCCGCTCACCCTGACCAACGCGGGGTCGCTCGCCGGCACCGCCACGACCACCGTCTCCGTCGTGTCCGGCAGCTCGACCGCCCTCGCACAGGCCGTGAGCGTCGTCGCGTGGCCCGTGACCGGGACCGCGGCCTGCACGGCGTCGACCTCGGTCGGCACCGGCTCCGTCTCCGGCACCTGGGCGTCGCTGCCGAGCCTCACCACGAAGCTCGCCGCCGGCGCCAGTGCCGTCTGGTGCACGCGGAGCACGCCGTCCTCGTCCGCACCGGCGTCGAGCACCGCGAACGTGAACGTGAACCTCACGGTGACGGCCGGCACGTGGAGCTCGGGCGTCGTGTCCGGCGGTTTCTACCTGAACACCTCGGCGGCCACGCCCGCCCTCACGTGCACGGACCACAGCGGCAACTACGTCGAGGTCGCCTGGGCCACCTCGTCCCGGCCGAAGGACACCTGGTACGGCGCCTACGCCGGGCGCGACGCGTCCACGATGGTCGCCCCGAAGCAGCAGGACTACTACGGCCGCTTCACCATCGCGCCGAGCCAGATCCCCGCGAGCGTCGCCACGAGCGGCCCGGTGCTGATCACCGTGAAGATCCTCGACAGCGCGGGCAACCCCACGAGCACCGTGGTCGGGACCGGGCAGATCACCCTCTTCACCCAGAACGACGGGGCAGCCGTCCGGTGCGGCGCATGAGCGCGCCCACCGACGGCGCTGCCCGGCGCGCCCGGCGCCCGCCGCGCACCGGCTGGCGTGCGGTCGTCCACGCCCTCGCGCTCGGACTGAGCACGGGGCTGCTCGTCATCGTCGCCGGGCTCGCCGTCGTGCTCATCGTCGTGCCGAAGGCGGCCGGGTCCACGCCACTCACCGTCCTCACGCAGTCGATGGACCCGACGCTGCCGCCCGGCACGCTCCTCGTCGTCCGGCCGACGCCCGTCGAGAACATCCGCATCGGCGACGTCGTGACCTACCAGATCACCTCCGGGCAGCCGGCGGTCATCAGCCACCGGGTGGTCTCGGTCGCGTCGTCGTCGGACGGGTCCCGGACGTTCACACTCAAGGGCGACAACAACGCGCTCGCCGATCCCGCACCGGTGACGGCTGCCCAGGTGCGCGGCGTCGTCTGGTACAGCCTGCCGGACATCGGCCTGGTGAACCAGCTCGTCAACGGGTCGCGCTCGTGGCTCGTGCCCGCGATCGCCGGGGTCCTGCTGGCGTACGGCGCGGTGATGGTCACGATCGGCACCGTGTCGGCCGTGCGTCGCCGACGCGCCGCGGGCGACGCCGACGGACGGGGGCCACGCGGTCGCGGCGCCCACCGGGCTACGCTCGGGTGACGTGACGGACGGCGTGGAACGGGCGAGGGCGCTGCTCGACGACGCGGCGCGACGGCTCCGCGACGCCGACGTCCCGGACGAGGCCCTCGGCGAGTACGTCGAGCCGAAGGCCGTGCTCGGCATCCGGCGCGAGCCCGCCATCCGATCGCTCGGCCGGGTGTGGCGGGTCGGCGCGCTGCTGCTCGGGTCCTCCCCCGAGACCGACGGCCGGGTCTGGGCGACCGGACGGATCACGCGCGTCACCGAACCCGGGCGGTCGCAGTTCGTGTCCGTCTCCGCCGAGGTCCGTCGGGCCTACCGGGCAGCGGCGCAGAAGGGCCACTTCGAGCCCGGGGACACCGTGAACCACGGCGCGACGCCGATCCCGGTCGACGGGTCGCTCGTCGGCTCGGACGGCGTGCTCTTCGTCGACGACGGCGGCCCGTTCGTCCGGTGGTCCCCCACCGCGGGTGCTGCCGTCCCGCTCGAGGCGTACCTGGCGGACCGCGTCGGGCTGCTGGTCGATCCCCCACGCGGCGCGACCGACTGACCACGGCGCGACCACGGGGCATCACCACGCGTCCGCCCGCGCCGTCGCGGTGGACGCGACCCGTCGCGGTGGACAGGACCCGCCGTCGGACGGGAGGCGCGGTGCCGGCCCGCACCGCGCCTCCCGTCCGACCGTGGCCGGGTCAGGACCGTGGCCACGTCACAGACTGAAGCCGCCGTCCGACGTGAGGACCTGCCCGACGACCCAACTGCCCGAGGACGTCGCGAGCCACCCGATGAGCTCGGCCGGGTCCTGCGGCGTCCCGACGCGACCGAACGGCGTGCTCGCCAGGTACTCGTCGAGGCCGTCGAGCGACCGGTCCGTGGTCTCCGGGTCCATGTAGCCCGTGTTCACCGGCCCGGGGTTGACGGTGTTGAGCACGATGCCGAGCTCGAGCAGCTCCTTGGCGACCGTGGCGGTCACCCCGGCGAGCGCGGCCTTGCTCGCGGCGTACGCGACCTCGCCGATCATCGCCCCGTGGATCTGCCCGGAGGTCATCCAGAACACGTGCCCCTGCGCCTCGGCGTACGGGCCGGTGCCCACGATCCGGTCCCCCGGCCGTCGTGGCTCGTCCGTCCGTGGTGCGCGGCGCCGGGCGAACTCGGCGGTCAGCAGCATCGTCGCGCGGGTGTTGACCTCCCAGAAGGCGGTGAGCCGCTCCGGGGTCATGTCGAGGATGCTGCCGTCGTCCCCGCTCTTGGCGTGGTTGCACACGAGGACGTCGAGGCGGCCGGTGAGTGCCGTCGCGGTATCGATCAGCTCCGGGATCACGGAGGGATCGGACAGGTCGCCGGGGACGTCCGCGAACCGGGCGCCCTCGGTGAGATGTGCGCGCAGTCCGTCGCGGACGGCGTCGAGGTCGTCCCCGCCCCACGGCAGGTCGAGGTCGTGCCGGCGGTGGTGGTGCACGACGATGCTCGCGCCGAGGTCGGCGAGCTTCGACGCGACGGCGAACCCGATGCCACGGCGTCGTGAGACACCGGTGACGAGGGCGGTCTTGCCGGCGAGGGGCAGGGTGGATGCGGGCATGCTGAACCTTTCGACGGCCCCGACGGGGCACTGGAGGGAGTCGGAAGCGGGTTCAGCGGCACTGCATGCCCGCCACCCTACACAGGAGGGCGCGGCCGCGGAACCGCCGTGGAGTCGGGGGACGTCCCGGGCCCGCACCCGCGTGCTCGCGTACCGTCCGCCGCATGACGGACGCGCGCACCGCCCCGGCCGACCGACGCTCCGAGCGGCGCCGGCGCCTCATCCTGCCGGGACAGTACGGCCCGGACTTCGACGACGGCGGCCCGCTCCTCGTGGTCGAGGCCCGCGAGTTCTTCACCGCGCGTCCCGTGCACCGTGCGAAGGCGCACCTGTGGTTGAGTGCGCTCCGGCACCTGGTCCGCGACCTCCGCGACCGGGGCGAGGGCGACCGCGTCGAGCACGTGCAGGTCGACACGCTCCGCCAGGCGCTGGTCGGCCGGGACGACCTCGAGGTCGTCGACCCGCCGTCGCGGACGCTCC
Organism: Curtobacterium sp. MCBA15_016; assembly: GCF_001865105.1. Lineage (NCBI taxonomy): Bacteria > Bacillati > Actinomycetota > Actinomycetes > Micrococcales > Microbacteriaceae > Curtobacterium > Curtobacterium sp. MCBA15_016. Next base: position 48,538 of record NZ_MJGR01000022.1, on the reverse strand, counting down.
GCGCACAGGTGCGGCACTGGGGCAGGGGCACCGAGGTGCTGCCGAGCCGCGGCTTCGTGACCGACGAGGACGAGTTCGCCGAGTGGGCCGCGCAGGGCACCGGTCGCTTCCGGATGGAGACGTTCTACGAGCGGGTCCGCCGTCGCGAGGGCTGGCTGATGCGCTCGGACGCGCCCGTCGGCGGGAAGTTCAGCCTCGACGAGCAGAACCGGGAGTCGCCGCCGAAGGGTGCGACCACGCTCGGACTCCCGGAGCCGTGGTGGCCCGAGGAGGACGAGGTCGACGAGGAGGTCCGACGTGACCTGGACCGCTGGGAGCGGGACGGCATCGCCCGCTTCGTCGGTGCGGACGACCGTCGGCGCTTCGCGGTCACGCCCGACGAGGCCCGTCACGCACTCGACGATTTCGTGCGCACCCGGCTGAACGACTTCGGCCCGTTCGAGGACGCCACGCTCACGAACGACTGGACGATGGCGCACTCGTTGCTCAGCGTCCCGATGAACCTCGGTGTCCTCGACCCGCGCGATGCGATCGAGGCGGCACTCGTGGCCCACCGCGACGACGACGCCCCGCTCGCGAGCGTCGAGGGGTTCGTCCGGCAGATCGCCGGGTGGCGCGACTACGTCTGGCACCTCTACTGGTGGTTCGGCGACGACTACGGCGCGTCGGAGAACGCCCTCGGAGCGCACGAGCGGCTCCCCCGGTGGTGGCGGGAGCTCGACGCGTCCCGGGTCGAGGCCGCCTGCCTCCGCACCGCGATCGAGGGCCTGCACGACCACGGCTGGCTGCACCACATCCAGCGGCTCATGGTGCTGGGCAACTGGGCGCTGCAGCGCGGGTACGACCCCGTGCACCTCACCGAGTGGTTCACGGACGTGTTCGTCGACGGGACCGACTGGGTGATGCCCGCGAACATCATCGGGATGTCCCAGCACGCCGACGGCGGGATGGTCGCGACGAAGCCGTACGCGTCCGGTGGTCGGTACATCGACCGGATGTCGGACCACTGCGGCGGGTGCCGCTACGACCCGACGAAGCGGCTCGGCGAGGACGCCTGCCCCTTCACCGCCGGCTACTGGGCCTTCCTCGCGCGGACGGAGCCCGCCCTGCGGGACAACAACCGGATGGCCCGTCCGCTCCAGCAGATGCGGAAGCTGGCGGACCTCGACGAGGTGGTGGCCCAGGAGGCGCGGCGCGGCTCCCCCTGACGCGCCCGGCCCGGTGGTGGGTCACGATCCCCCCACCGGGTCGCTGGTCGCTCAGACGAGGACGACGACCTTGCCGGCGATCCGTCCGGCGGCGCCCTCGGTGTGCAGCGCCTGCAGCTCGGTCAGCGGGATGCGCCGCGTCACCTCGACCGTGAGCTCCCCGGCGTCGACGAGCCGGACGAGCTCGGCCAGCCGTTCGCGGTTCCGGAGCACGAACACCGTCGCAGCACGGACCCCGCGGGACTCGTCCCCCGGGGTCGCCATGAACGCCGTCGTGCTCACGACCGCGCCCCCGTCGCGGACGGCGGCCACGAACGAGGCGAACTGCTCCGGCTCGATCGGGGCGAGGTTGAGCAGGACGTCGACCTGCCCGTCGACCGCCTGCAGCACGTCGGTCGTGGTGTGGTCGACGACCTGGTCGGCACCGGCGACCCGGACGGCGTCGGCGCTGCGCGGGCTGGCCGTGGCGACGACCTCGACACCGGCGCGCTTCGCGAGCTGGATCGCGTACTTCCCGACCACACCGCCCGCGCCGACGACGAGCACGCGCTGCCCGGCCTCGAGCCGACCGTCGTCGAAGAGCGCCTGCCACGCCGTGAGCGCCACCGACGGCAGCGCAGCCGCGTCCGCCAGCGGGATGCTCGTCGGGGCGGCGACGAGCGCGTCCGCCGGAGCGACGACGTACTCGGCCGCTCCGCCGTCGCGTTCCATCGGCAGGAAGCCGATCACCGCGTCGCCGACCGCCAGGTCCGTGACGTCGCCCCCGAGGGACGCGACCGTTCCGGAGACGTCGTACCCGGGGACGTGGGGCAGGGCGACCGGGATGGGCAGGAAGCCGGCGCGCATGCCGTTGTCCGCCGCGTTGTACGCCGATGCCGTGACCCGGACGAGGACCTCGCCCGGGCCGGGGGTGGGCTGGTCGACGTCGCCGTAGGTGAGGACCTCGGGACCGCCGACCTCGTGGAACTGCACTGCCTTCATGATGACTCCTCCGTCATTTGCTTCGAATTCGAAGCGATTGATGAAACCGTAGCACTGCTTCGAACTCGAAGCAACAGGTAGGATCGGATCATGTCCGAAACCCCCTCGTCCCTGACGCCGACGCAGCTGCGCGCCTACCTGTCGTTCACCGAGGTCAGTGCGCTCCTGCGCCCCTCGGTCGAGCAGCAGCTCAAGGACGTGGGCGGCCTGTCGTACGTGCAGTTCCAGCTGCTGGCACGACTCGGGGACTCCCCCGACGGGCACCTGCGGATGACGGACCTCGCCGACGGGGTGGTCTACAGCCGCAGTGGGCTGACCTACCAGGCGCAGTTGCTCGAGCAGCGCGGACTCGTCAGGCGCGGCCCCTCTCCGGACGACGAGCGCAGCACCGTGGTGTCGCTGACCGACGACGGGCGAGCCGTCCTCGCGGCGGTGTTCCCGGGGCACATCGGCACGGTGCACGGCCTGCTGTTCGCACCGATCACGGACGAGGACGCCGCGGAGCTCGACCGGATCCTCGGCCGGATCAGCGAGCACCTCCGGAAGAACCCGCCCCGATCGGCGTCCCGCCGCGCCGCGAGGTGAGCCGACGCGCGACGGCGTGACCGACGCCCGCGTGCGGCGCGTGGCGGGGCCGACCCGCGCCTCCTGGCCCCCTCGTGGCGCCTGTCGTTCCGTCACCGGACCCCGATAGGGTCGGGAACGTGAGCAACGAGGCATTCGACGACCGCTACGAGCTGCGCGCCTTCGCGCCCGGGACGGACGAGCAGGGGGCACCGGACGCCGAGACCGAGGCCTGGATGCAGGCCGTCGGACTCGGGTTCCACGAACCGCACCCCGGCGACGAGGCGGCCGCGCGCATGGTCGCACAGTTCATCGAGGACGACCAGACCTGGCTCGGCGCGTACGTCCGCCGACCCGCACCGGGCTCCGTCGACGAGACCTGGCCGGCCGGCACCTTCGCCTGGTTCGGCAAGGAGCTGAGCTGGGGCGACGGTTCGTCGATCGACACCCAGGCGATCTCCGCCGTGACCGTCCGACCGACCGAGCGCCGCCGCGGGATCCTCCGCGCGATGATGACGCACGCCCTCGCGCGCGGTGTCGCCGAGGGCTACGCCGTGGCCTCGCTGACCGCGTCCGAGGGCACCATCTACCGCCGCTTCGGCTTCGGCAGCGCGATCCGCGAGCGGGCCGTCCGGGTCCGCCGCGAGCGTGCGCTCCCGCTCCTCGCACCGACCACCGGTGTCGTCAGCGTCGTCACGCCCGAGTGGCTCGCCGGCGGCCCCGGCCGTGCCGTCTTCGACCGGTTCAACGCGCGGACGCCGGGCTCCATGGTGCGCAACGCCGGCACCTGGCCCGTCGTGTTCGGGCTGCGCAACGGCGACGGCGAGAAGGCGAAGGACGTCCGCGCAGCCGTGCACCGCCCGGACGGCTCCGACGAGCTCGACGGCTACGTGACCTGGCGCGTCAAGGAGAGCCGCGACGGCGACACCACGCTCGAGGTCGTCGACCTGGTCTACGCCACCGACGACGCCTACCTGTCGCTCTGGGAGTTCCTGCTCTCGATCGACCTCAACGACGTCGTCACGTACAACCGGTCGCGGCTCGACGACCCGATCGTCGCCGCGCTCGGCGACAACCGCGCGTACGACGTCGACCACGAGGAGGACCACGTCTGGCTGCGCGTCCTCGACGTCGAGCGGGTGCTCGCGTCGCGTCCGTACGCCGTCGACGGTTCGCTGACGCTCGCCGTGACGGATGCGCTCGGGTTCGCCTCCGGCACGTACCGGCTGGACGTCCAGGAGGCGCGGGGCACCGTGACGAAGACCGCCGACGACGCCGACGCGGCCGGGTCTGACCTCCAGCTCGACGTCGCGGACCTCGGTGCGTTGCTCATCGGGTCGGTGTCGCCGACGACGCTCGCGGCGGCCGGGCTCCTCCGCGCGGCGGACCCGGCGGCGGCGGCACTCCTGCGGGCGATGCTGACCCCGCCGCGGACGCCGCACGGCATCACGTACTTCTGATGCCCCTCCGCGAGTCGGTCGCACGGGCTCGCCAGGCCGTCGCGGTGCTGGCGAGCCCGTCGCTCCGGTCCGCGATCGTCGGCGGCGCAGCGCTCGACGACCGGACGGGTGCTGCCGTCGCGGCCTTCGACTGGGTCGGTGACGACGGACCCGACACGCCGCTCCTCGGGCGGACGGCGCAGGACCTCCAGCGGCTGCAGGGGCCGGCGGCGCTGCTCGAGTTCGACCGGATCGCCCGGATGCCGGTGCCGGACGACCAGCGCCATCCGCTGTCCGTGCGCATCGTCGAGCTCGTGTTCGAGCGGCTCGGCACGGGCAGGCCGGTCCCCGAGCCGGTGCTGAACGCCGCGATCGCCATGTTCGCCGAGGACGTCGCGATCGTGCGGCGGGACGCGGTGGACCTCGGCGTGCTCGTTCGGACCGACGACGGGGCGTCGTACCGCTACGTCGGCTGACGCGCGTGCGCGGCGGGCCTGGCGCCCGGCGCGGCGCTGGCGCGGTTCGGCGCGGTGGCGCACAACCGAAGTGCGCGCGAACCACGGGAACGCACGGCTCCGATCGACTCCCGTTGTGCGGACCCGGCCGCGCGCAGGCGCCCGCCCGCCGTGGTCGGCGTAGTCTCCGCGCCATGGACGACACGGTGGTCGACTGGCTCCTCGACTCGGACCCGGCCCTGCGGTGGCAGGTGGAACGGGACATCGTCGGCGCGCCGGCACCGACCTGGCAGGCCACGCGTGCCCGGGTCGCGACCGAGGGCCTCGGCGCCGCACTCCTCGCCCACCAGGATCCCGACGGACAGTGGGCAGGCGGCTCGTACTTCCCCGCCGAACCCGAGCCCGAGGGACCCGGGCAGCCGTACACCGCGACGACCTGGTCGCTCAACGCCCTGCGCGAGTGGGGGTTGGACGCCGCGGTCCTCGGCGACACCGCCGCACGACTCGACGCGAACAGCCGATGGGAGTACGACGACCTGCCGTACTGGGGCGGCGAGGTCGACTGCTGCATCAACGCCTTCACCCTCGCGAACGGCGCGTGGCTCGGCGCCGACGTCGACGGCATCGCCGACTGGATGCTCGAACACCAGCAGCCCGACGGCGGGTGGAACTGCGAGTGGGTCGAGGGCTCGACGGTCTCGTCGTTCCACTCGACCCTCAACGTGCTCGAGGGGCTCCTGCAGCACGAGGTCCTGACCGACGGACGGCATCCACGCGCGGCCGAGCTCCGGGACGCCCGCCACCGAGGCGCCGACTATCTCCTCGACCGACGACTACTCCACCGGAAGTCCGACGGAGCGCTCGTCGGCCCCTGGGCCACGGAGTTCGCGTACCCGTTCCGCTGGAGGTACAGCGTGCTCCGCGCGACCGACCACCTCCGGGCCGCGGCGCTCCGGGACGAGGCGGAACCGGATCCCCGAGCCGCCGAGGCGATCGAGGTGGTCCGCGCTGCCCGTGGTGCTGACGGACGGTGGCTCCAGGGCGTCCGCCCGCCGGGCCGGCAGTGGTTCGAGGTGGACGTGCCCGCCGGCGAGCCGTCCCGCTGGCTCACGCTCGTGGGCACGCGAGTGCTGCGGTGGTGGGACGGCGTCTGAGGCCTCGACGGCCGCGTCCTGTTGCACGATCGAGACCGACGGGCCGCCCGGACCGTGCGAGCCTGGTCGTCACTGATGACGTCGGGGACGGAGCGGGTCGTGGAGCGGGTGGTGGGGTGGAGCACGGTCGCCGTCATCGTGGCCGTGACGGTGCTGTGGTTGGTCCTGGTCCAGGTGACCAGCTGCTCCGATGCCGCTCCCGGCCAGGGCACGAGCTCCTGCGAGACCGAACCCGTGCTCGGGGTCGCCGGATCGTGGATCGCCGGGGCCGCTGGGGCCGCCGTCGTCGCCCTCGCGGTCTGGCAGGTCGTCCGGGCTGCACGGTCCGCGGAGCCGGTCGACGGCTGAGTCCGCTCGACCCACTGTGCCACCGGTGCTGCGCGGAACCTCGCACGCTGCGGTCCGGCCGCGCCGCGCCGCCTAGGCCCGGCGGCGCACCCGCGGATCGACGAACGCGTACACGACGTCGACGATCACGTTCGCCGTGACGATGAGCAGCGCCGAGAACAGCGTGAACCCCACGACGACCTGCAGGTCGAGCGTGTGCACCGCGTCGATGAGCAGCGCGCCGAGCCCCTGCATCGAGAACACCTTCTCGGTGATGACGGCACCGCCGAGCAGCGACCCGAGGTCCAGTCCGAACAGCGTCACCACGGGGAGGATCGCCGTCCGCAGCCCGTGCCGCACGACGACCTGGCGTTCACGGAGGCCCTTCGCGCGGGCGGTCCGGACGAAGTCCTGCGACATCGACTCGAGCATCTCGCCCCGGGTCAGCCGGGCGTAGATCGCCGCACTGATGAACGCGAGCACGCACCACGGCAGCACGAGGTGCGTGAACCACCCGACGGGATCGTCCCCGAACGCGACGTAGCCGCTGGTGGGCAGGACGCCGAGCACGAACCCGAACAGCAGGATCGCCAGCAGCCCGACGAGGTACGACGGCGCGGACACCCCGGCGACGGCGATCGTCATGACCGTGCGGTCGACGTACGTGCCTCGGCGCAGGGCCGACAGCGCGCCACCGGCCACACCGGCGACGAGCCAGAGCACGGCTGCGCCGACGGCGATCGACGCCGTGACGGGCAGGCGCGTGAGGATGAGGTTCGTGACGCTGTCGTGGAGCTGGAACGAGTACCCGAAGCAGGGCGCCGCGCAGTGGATGACGGAGGCGCCGGACCCGAACGTCCGCCCGGTGAAGATGCCCGCGAGGTAGGCCCCGAACTGGGCGATCCACGGCTTGTCCGTCCCGAGGAACGCCTGCACCTCGCGCAGCCGGTCGGGCGTGCAGGGCTTGTCGCAGATCGCGCGCGCCGGGTTCGTCGGCAGCAGCATGAACAGGGCGTAGGTGATCGCGGCCACGACGAGCAGGACGACTGCTGCGCCGAGCACGCGGATCGCGATGAAGCGGAAGGTGGTCACCGGTTGCTCCTCCGCGGGTCGAGGGCGTCGCGCAGGGCGTCGCCGAGCACGTTGAACGCCAGGGTGATGAGGAACAGCGCCAAGCCCGGGAACACGAGGTACATCGGGTCGGTCTGCACCCAGCCGATCGCGTCGCCGATGCTGCGACCCCACGACGGCGTCGGCGGGGTGACGCCGACGGCGAGGAACGACAGCGCGGCCTCGGCGCCGATCATCGACGGGATCGAGATCGTCGCGTAGACGGTGATCGTCGCGGCGAGGTTCGGCAGCAGCTGCGTCCGGATGACGTGCCACCGCCCGGCGCCCATCGCGGTGGAGGCGACGACGTAGTTCCGGGTGACGAGCGACAGCGTCTGCCCGCGCACGACACGGGCGACCGAGGGCCACCCGAAGAACCCGATGACGAGGACGACGAGCACGGGCTTCGGGAACGACGTCGGGACGATCGCGGTCAGGGCGATCATGAAGACGAGCGACGGGAAGCCGAAGATGACGTCGACGACGCGGGAGAGGACGCGGTCGTACCAGCCGCCGAAGAACCCGGTCGTCACGCCGACGAGCACGCCGATGACGATCGAGACGATCGTCGCGGCGATCCCGATGCCGAGCGAGGTGCGAGCACCGTAGGTGACGATCGCGAACAGGTCGCGCCCGGTCAGGGGCTCGACCCCGAACCAGTGCTCGGCGCTGATCCCGCCGCCGACCCCGCGCGGGGCGCCGAACGAGTTGAGCGCGTCGATGTGGTACCCGTACGGGTCCTGGCCGGTGACGGCGGCGATGAGCGGCGCCGCGAGCGCGACGACGACGAACACCACGATGACGACCGCGGACGCGACCGCCCAGCGGTCCTGACGCACGCGGCGGACGACGGCGCGGAAGCCGGTGCTCCGGTTCGCGGCTGCCGCGACCGGACGGTCGACGACGTTGGCGGTCACGAGGCCACCCCTTCCCACGCACGCCAGGCCTCGCGGCGGGCGGCCTGTCGCGCCGGGTCGGCGACGGGCGCTGCCGCGAGGAGCATGCGCGTGTAGTCCTGCTGCGGATCGTCGAGCACGGCGTCGGTCGTGCCGCGCTCGACCACGCGGCCGTCGTGCAGCACGACCACCTCGTCGGCGAGCTGCCGCACCACGGCGAGGTCGTGGCTGATGAGGAGCATGCCGAAGCCGAAGTCCTGCTGCAGTGCCGCGAGGAGGTCGAGCACGGCGGCCTGCACGGTGACGTCCAGCGCCGAGGTCGGTTCGTCGGCGATCACGAGCGCGGGCCGGAGCGCGAGGGCCCTGGCGACCGCCACGCGCTGCCGCTGCCCGCCGGAGAGCTGGTGCGGGAAGCGCTCGGCCCACGACGGGTCGAGCTGGACCGCCACGAGCAGCTCGCGGACCCGTTCGGCACGGTCCGCCGCCGAGGCCGTGCCGTGCACGAGGAGCGGCTCGGCGATGCTCCACCCGATGGTCTGTCGCGGGTTGAGCGAGGACGCGGGGTCCTGGAAGACGATGCCCACCCGGCTGCGGAGCTCGCGCAGGCGTGCACCACGAGCGGTGCGGAGGTCGCTGCCGTCCACCTCGACGGACCCCGCGACGACCGGCACGAGACCGGCGAGCGCACGTCCGATGGTGGACTTGCCGGACCCCGACTCCCCCACGAGTCCGAGCGTCTCGCCCGCGCGGAGCGTCAGGTCGATGCCGGAGACGGTCGGGTCACCGCGGCGCGCGTAGCGCACGGCGACGTCGCGCAGCTGCGCGACGAGGGGCCGGGAGGCGCGGCTCGTCTCCGTCTCGTCGGCCGGCGCGGTGGACGCGACCGTCGCACCGTCCGCAGCGTGCGGTGCGGAGGTGGGTCGCGCCTCCAGGGCCGGTACCGCCGCGAGGAGTGCCCGCGTGTACTCGGCGTCCGGGTGCGCGAACACCTCGGCGACGGTCCCGTGCTCGACCGGGTCGCCGCGCCGCATCACGAGCACCTCGTCGGCGACGTCCGCCACCACGCCCATGTCGTGCGTGATGAGCAGCACGGCGAGGTCGCGCTCGCGACCCAGCGTGCGGAGCAGGTCGAGGATGCCCGCCTGCACCGTGACGTCGAGCGCGGTGGTCGGCTCGTCCGCGATGAGGGCGACCGGGTCACCGGCGAGGGCCATCGCGATCATCGCGCGCTGGAGCTGGCCGCCGGAGAGCTCGTGCGGGTAGGCCTTCCGGATCCGCTGCGGGTCCGGGAGCCCCGCGGCGCGGAGGAGCTCGTCGGTCCGCGCGGACACACCGCGTCGGTCGAGGTCCGTCGGGTGCGCCGTGATCGCCTCGGCGATCTGGGTGCCGATCGAGAGCACGGGGGTGAAGGAGTTCATCGGCTCCTGGAACACGACGCCGATGCCGGCCCCGCGGACCGCTCGGAGCTCGTCGTCCGACGCCCCGACGAGCTCGGTGCCGCGGAAGCGGATGCTGCCGGTGACGCGGGCCTCCGGCGGGAGCAGGCCGAGCACGCTCATCGCGCTGACGGACTTGCCCGAGCCGGACTCGCCGACGAGGGCGAGCACGCGGCCGGGCGTCAGGGTGAAGGAGACGTCACGCACGACGGGCTCCGCGTCGCCGAACGCGACGTGGAGCCCCTCGACCTCGAGCAGCGGTGCACTCACTTGGCGAGCGAGACCTTGAGGTAGTTCGGGTACGCCGGGAAGTCCGCGATCTGGAAGTTCTGCACGTTCGAACCGGCGAGGAAGGACTGCTTCGCGTAGGTGAGCGGGACGATCGGGGCGTCGGCCATGATCTTCTTGTCCGCCTCGGCCCAGAGCTTCTGCGCATCCTGCTGGTCGATGGTGCCCGTCGCCTGCTTGATCAGGGCGTCGACCTCGGGGTTGCTGTACTTCGAGACGTTGTAGCCGCCCCCACCGATCTGCGACGAGTCGTACAGCGGCTGGATGTTGGCGTTCGCGCTCGGGAAGTCCGGCTGCCAGCTGAACATCGCGAGGTCGAAGTCGTCGCCGTCCGTCGTCGCCGTGTAGAACGAGTCGATGTCGAGCGGCTTGAGCGTCACGGTGATGCCCGCGCGCTTGAGGCCGGCCTGGATCGCCTGCGCCTCAGCCAGGTTCGCCGAGTCGTTCTGCGTGACCAGGGTCAGCTTGAGGTCCGAGACGCCGGCTTCCTGCAGGAGCTTCTTCGCCTTGGCCACGTCACCGGTGGCGCCGGGCTCGTACAGGTCGTACTGCTGGCGTCCCGCGATGCCGGGCGTGATGAGCGTCGTCGCGTAGGAGCCGGCGAGGGCACCACCGGCGGCGATCCGGTACGACTTCTTGTCGACGGCGTACTGCAGCGCCTGCCGGACCTTGAGCTCCTTGAGCGAGCCCTTCTGCGTGTTGATCGCGAGGTAGTTGATCGGGCCGGCCTTCGAGGTGGCGAGGCGGTCCTGGGCGGCCGGGTTCGAGCGGACCTGGTTCAGCTCGGCAGCACCGAGGTACGTCGCGCCGAACGAGTCCTTCGCGTCACCGTTGTCGGCGATCAGCGTCTGGGTGACGGTCGACGGGTCCTGGCTCTCCTTGAACACGACCTTCGACGGGCCGGCGGTGCGGACGTCGTCGGTCTTCGCGCTCCACTCCTCGTTCCGCACGAGGGTGATCTGCGAGCCCTGCGTGTTGGACTGCACCTCGTAGGGGCCGGAGGCGACGGGCTTGGCGTCGTACGCACCGGTGTCGGTGCCGTCGCCCTCGGGGACCGGGGCGAACGCGGGCATCGACACGATCCACGGCCAGTCGCCGTAGGCCGCGTTGAGCTTGAAGACGATCGTCGAGTCGTCCGGGGTCTCGATGCTGTCGAGGGTCTTGCCGTCGAACGGACCCTTGTAGCTGTCACCGCCGACGAGGAGCGACTTGTGGTAGCTCAGGCCACCGGTGAGCGTCGGCGCGAACGAGCGCTCGATGCCCCACTTGATGTCCTTCGTGGTGATCTCGGTGCCGTCCTGGAACTTCAGCCCCTTCTTGAGGTGGTAGGTCCAGGTCTTGCCGCCGTCGCTCGAGTCGCCGGTGTTCGTCGCGAGGTCGGGGACGACCTTGGCCGTCTTGCCGGGCTCGACGTCCCACGCGGTGAGACGACGGAGCACGAGGCCGAGCGTCGTGATGTTGAGGTTCTGGCTGGTCGCCGGGTCGAGGTGCACCGCGGTGGCCGTCGTCAGGATGTTGAGCGTGCCGCCCTTGGACGTTCCGCCAGAGGCGTCGTCGGAGGCACCCCCGCCCGAGCAGCCGGTGAGGACCAGGGCTGCAGCTGCGGCGACCGCAGCGGTGATGGTCAGGCGGTTCGGGCGTCTCATGACGGTGGTGCTCCTCGTGGGGAAGTGGTGGTGCGCAGCCGTGGGGTGGCCGTGACGTGTCGCCGCGCTCCGGAGCCCGTGCAGGCTCCGTGTGTCGGGGCGTCGGGCTGTCGGGGCGTCGTCCATCCTGACACCGCGATCGGACGGTGTCCGAATCCCGGGCACGGCCGACGTCGCACGGCGTAACGGTCCAATCGCCGTGCGACCACGGTCTATTCCCGATGCGTCACCCTGCGGGCAGCCGGCCCGGGAGGACCCGCCTCGGGCATCACCGATCGAACCGCTGCGCAACCGGGTCCGCGCGGTCTTCTGAGCGAGTGACCGTCCTGGTTCGCGATCCCCGGGAATCGCGAACCAGAACGGTCACCACTCACCACCCGATCAGCGGTCGAAGAGCCCACCGAGGAAGTCGTTGCCGAGGTTCGACGCCTGCTCACCGAGCCCACCGAGGAGCTGCTCGCCCTCGCCCGCGAGTCCCTCGACACCACCGCCGAGGTCCCCGAGTCCGAGGTCGCCGATCCCGGCGGCGATGCCCTCGAAGTCGACGCCGAGGTTCGCGGCCTCGGCCAGCACCGGCCCCGCGGCCGCGCTGAGCACCGCGCCACCGGCGACCGCTGCGCCCAGACCGCCGAGCGCCATCGCACCGGCGCCGACCGCTGCCCCGCCGGCGAACGCTCCACCGCGGCCGCGCCCCGCCGATCCGCCGCCGCCCAGGACACGTCGGACGAGTCCGGGCCGAGCGACCTCACCGCGGGTCATCGCGCGGGCCATCCCGCCGGCGGAGTCGTCGCGGAGGTGCTCGTGCGGCGGCAGCTCGGAGTTCAGGCGGTTGCGGATCTGCTGGCGCTGCGCGGGGGTGAGCCGGGCGAAGGCGTCGTGGTGGACCTGCTCGAGCTGCTCCGGCGGGGCGGTCCGCAGCAGGTAGTCGTACTTGGCGATCGCGACCTGGTCGGAGTCGGCCGACCCGTGCTGCCGCTGACCGTGCTGCTGCTGGCCTGGCTGCTGCTGCCCGTACGGATACTGCTGGCCGTACGGCTGCTGCTGCCCGTGCTGCGCCTGCTGGTTCCGGTCGTCCCCGGTCAGCTTGTCCGCCGCGCTCCGGACGATGCCGCGCCAGTCCGTCCCGCCCTGCTGCTGCCCGGCGCCGGCCGCGGGTCCCGCCTGCCCGCGCTTCTGGAGCTGCTTGTCGATGACCTTGCCGGCCATGCCGATGATGCGGTTGAGGTTCGCCATGCCCCAACCTTTGTGATCGCACATGTGAGCGCTCAGGAACGCCCCGGTGGATCGGCCGGAGATGTCATCCGAAGCCCCTGGGAGCGCTGCCCCCCGGTCAGGTCAGGATGCGCGCGAGGAACGCGTTCCGGAACCGCCCGGTCGGGTCGAGGTCACGGGCGAGCGCGGCGAAGTCGGACAGCCGCGGGTACACCCCGTGCAGCCGCTCGGCACTCGCCGCCGAGACCTTCCCCCAGTGCGGGCGGACGTCGAACGGCGCGAGGACGTCCTCGATCCGCTCCACCGCGGCTGCCACCGCGCTCGCGTCCCGCCGGAACGTGAAGTGGATGCCGACCGACTGCCGCTCCGAGGACGGTGCGAGCCAGCCGGTGTCGGCGGCGATCGTGCGGACCTCGGCCGCGATGAGGATCGGCGCGAACAGCGGCTCCAGGGGTCGGAGCGCCTGCAGTGCGTCGACCGCGGAACCGGCCGGCAGCAGGTACTCCGCCTGGATCTCCGCCCCGGTCGACGGCGTGAACGAGGACCGGAAGTGCGGGAGCCGCTCGGACCAGGGCCCCGGCACGCCGCCCTGCTCGGTGACGCCGGCGGGGTCGTTCTCCCCCGGGTGCACCGGACCGTCGGCGGGACGGGCGCCGAGCGCGACGAGGTCGACGGCCGGTGCCGGTTCGCCCACGCGGTGCTTGACCCAGACCTGCCGGGCCCCGCGGTCGTCGAACGAGGTGAACAGCGACACCGAGTACGCGTCCGACACGACCTCGTCGAAGTGCGCGGCGACGGCGTCCCACGGCAGGTCGAGGTGCACGGTCGTGGCGACCTGGAAGGTGGGCTCGATCGCGAGCTCGACCGCGGTGACGACACCGAGCGCGCCGAGCGCCACCCGGTGTGCGTCGAGGGAACCGTCCGGTGTCGACGCATCGACGAACGCCAGGTCTCCGGAAGCGCGGACGACCTCGAGGCCGACCACGGCCTGCGCGAGCGACGGGTTGCGCACGCCGGAGCCGTGCGTGCCGGTGGCGACCGCTCCGGCGGTGGAGATGTGCGGCAGGGAGGCGAGGTTCGCGAGTGCCCAGCCCCGCGCCTCCAGGCCCGCGGCCACCTGGCTGTGGATCATGCCGGCGGCGACGCGCACGACCCGGCGGTCCTCGTCGATGTCGAGCACCGGCGGCAGGTCCGCCAGCGACACCTGGAGCGCGTCCGTGTCGGCGATCGTGTTGAACGAGTGCCGTGACCCGAGCGCCGTCAGGCGCGGCGTCGACGCGACGAGCTGCTGCAGCTCGTCGACCGACGTCGGGCGCGCCAGGCCGGACGCCCGGTAGGTGACGTTGCCCGCCCAGTTCGTCCGCGTCGTCGCGCTCACGGTCACGAGCCTAGAACCCCCGGTCGAAACGGTGCCACGTCTGCTGGAGGCGCAGCTCGTCGCGGAACCCGCGCTCGGTGGTGTGCTCGTCGATGACGAGGAACTCCGTGCCGACCATGGTCGCGAAGTCCTCGACCACCTGCAGGCCGACGGCCGTCGTCATGACGGTGTGGTGGGCGGCGCCGGCGGTGAGCCAGGCCTCGGCGGCGACGGGGAACGACGGGCGCGGCTCCCAGACGGCGCGACCGACGGGCAGCTTCGGCAACGCGGCGGTCGGCGGGACGACGTCCACGACGTTCGCCGTGAGGCGGAAGCCGTCGCGGGTGTCGGAGAGGGCGACGACGACGGCCTCGCCGGCGTCGGCGGTGAAGACCAGGCGCACCGGGTCGTCCTTGCCGCCGATGCCGAGCGGGTGGATCTCGAGCGTCGGCTTCGTGGTGGTGAGGGTCGGCGAGACCTCGAGCATGTGCGCGCCGAGGATCTTCTCGGCACCCGGCGTGAGGTCGTACGTGTAGTCCTCCATGAGCGACGCGCCACCGGGGAGGCCGGCGCCGGCGACGTTCATCGCACGGACGAGGACGGCGGTCTTCCAGTCGCCCTCGGCACCGAAGCCGTACCCGTCGGCCATCAGGCGCTGCACGGCGAGGCCGGGCAGCTGCTTGAGCGTGCCGAGGTCCTCGAAGTTGGTGGTGAAGGCGGCGGACCCGTTCTGCGCGAGCAGGGTGCGGAGGCCGATCTCGATCGCGGCGCCGTCGCGGAGGGACTCGTGGCGGTCACCGCCGTCACGGAGCGACGGGTCGACGTCGTAGTCCTGCTGGTAGGTCGCGACGAGCGCATCGACCGCTGCTGTGTCGGCTTCCGCCGAGGCGACCGCCTCGGCCAGCTCGTTCACCGCCCACGTGTTCACCTGCACGCCGAGCTCGATCTCCGCCTCGGTCTTGTCGCCCTCGGTGACCGCGACGTACCGCATGTTGTCACCGAACCGGGTGAGCTTGAGCTCCCGCACGGCCGCGGCACCGGCGGCGGCGCGGGTCCAGTTCGCGACCCGCTGCTGGACGCGGGGGTCCGAGACGTGCCCGACGGCCGTGGCGTGCCGGACGCCGAGGCGCGCCAGGGCGTACCCGAACTCGCGGTCACCGTGCGCTGCCTGGTTGAGGTTCATGAAGTCGAAGTCGATGTCCGCCCAGGGCAGTGTGACGTTCGCCTGGGTGTGCAGGTGCAGCAGCGGCTTCGTGAGCGCCTGCAGGCCGCCGATCCACATCTTCGCGGGGCTGAACGTGTGCATCCACGTCGTCACACCGATGACCTTGTCGTCCGCGCTGGCCTCGATGAGGGCGCGCCGGATGCCGTCGGCGTCCTTCAGCACGGGCTTCCACACGAGCTTCACCGGCACGTGCGGTGCCAGCGTCTCGTGCACGTGCTTGCTCTGCGACTCCACCTGGCGCAGGGTCTCCTCGCCGTACAGCCCCTGGGAGCCGGTGAGGAACCAGACCTCGTAGCCCGCCAGCGTCTCGGCGGGGTCGACGACGTGCGTCGCTGTGTCGTGGGTCACTGGAGTGCTCCTTCGGGGGTCTGTCCGTAGACGTTCTGGTAGCGATCGAAGAGTCGGTCGATGTCTGCTTCGGCGATCGGGACGACGTCCCCGCCCTGCTTCGCGATGTGCACGGTCCGGGCGACGTCCTCGCACATCACGGCGGCCTTCACGGCGTCCTTCGCGTCGCGGCCGATCGTGAAGACGCCGTGGTTCTGCATGAGCACCGCACGCGAGCGGTGGCCGGCGAGGGTCTCGACGATGCCGTGTCCGATCGAGTCGTCGCCGATGATCGCGAACGGCCCGACCGGGATCGGTCCGCCGAACTCGTCCGCCATCGCGGTGATCACGCACGGGATGGGCTCCGCCCGTGCCGCCCACGCCGTCGCGTACGTCGAGTGGGTGTGCACGACGCCGCCGACCTCCGGCATGTTCCGGTAGACGTAGGCGTGCGCGGCGGTGTCGGAGCTCGGCCCGTGGCTGTTCTCCCAGCCGTCGGCCGGCACCCCGTCGAGCGTGCAGACGACCTGGTTCCCGGGGGTCAGGTCGTCGCTGGACACGCCGCTCGGCTTGATGACGAAGAGGTCCGTGCCCGGCACCCGCTCGGAGACGTTGCCACCGGTCCAGATCACGAGGCCGTAGCGGACGAGTTCGCCGTGCAGCCGGGCGACGCGTTCGCGGGTGGCGGCGACGGCCTGCTGGGTGTCGGTGGTCATCGGGTCGGCTCCTTCTCGGCCTGGAGGCGCGGTTCGCCTGCCGTCGTCGGCTCGGCTCCGGGGGTGGTCGCGCTGGCGCTGGTGTCGGTGCTTGCGGTGGTCGCTCCGGTGCGGGTCGCGGCGGCGGCGACGTCCTGGACGGGCAGTGCCCGCCGGTAGCGCTCGAGGTACGTCTGGAACCCGTCGACGTCGGCCGGCTCGGGCTCGGCCACGTGCACCGCGTCACCCCCGAACACCGTGTCGGCGAGGAAGTCCGCCAGGTGCTGGTCGGTGTGCTCGAGGTAGGCGGCGAGCACCGCGATCCCCCACGCACCGCCCTCGCCCGCGGTCTCCTCGAGCGCGACGGGCACGCGGAGGGCGGCTGCGAGCAGGCGTTGCGGCGCGCCGGGCGTCCGGAAGAGCCCGCCGTGGGCGGTCATCCGGTCGACCTGGACCTCCTCGCCGTGCAGGACGTCCATGCCGATCGCGAGGGTGGCGAAGGCGCCGTGCACCTCGGAGCGCACGAGGTTGCCGAGCGTGAAGCGTGCGTCCGGGGTCCGGAGCAGCAGGGGCCGGCCGTCCTCGACGTGCGTGACGGGCTCCCCCGCGAGGTAGTTGAAGGAGAGCAGGCCGCCGGCGTCGGGGTCCGCGTGCTCGGCTTCGGCCAGCAGCGTCGCGTACACGGTGTCGATGTCCGGTGCCGTGCTGCCGGTGCGCTCGCTCGCGGCCTCGGCGAACCGGCCGAACACGCGCGCCCAGCTCGCGATCTCGCTCGCACCGTTGTTGCAGTGCACCATCGCGACGGCGTCCCCGGAGGGCGTGGTGACGACGTCGAGCTCCTCGTGCGGGGTCGAGAGCGGGTGCTCCAGCACGACCATCGCGAAGATGCTCGTGCCGACGCTGACGTTGCCCGTGCGCGGTGCGACGGCGTTCGTCGCGACCATGCCCGTGCCGGCGTCGCCCTCGGGCGGGCAGAGGGGAACACCAGGGAGCAGGGTGCCGGACGGGTCGAGCCACGCGGCGCCCTCGGGGGTGAGGGCTCCCGCGTCGTCCCCGGCGACGAGCACCTCGGGCAGGAGCGCCCGGAGGTCCCCGACCCCGATCAGGTCCTCGGCCGTCCGGAGCATCGCGCCGTCGTAGTCGCGCGTGCCGGGGTCGCCCGGACCGCTGTCCGCCGGGGTGCTGTCGATCGGGAAGACACCGCTCGCATCACCGACGCCGAGCACGTCCCGCCCCGTGAGCCGTCGGTGCACGTACCCGGCGAGGGTCGTGACGCTCGCGAGGTCGGCGACGTGCGGCTCGTCGTCGAGGACGGCCTGGTACAGGTGCGCGATGGACCAGCGCAGCGGGATGTTGAAGCCGAGCGCGTCGCTGAGCCGTTCGGCGGCGGGGCCGGTCGAGGTGTTGCGCCAGGTGCGGAACGGCACGAGCAGCTCGCCCGCGGCGTCGAACGCGAGGTAGCCGTGCATCATCGCGCTGACGCCGGCGGCGCGGAAGGTCGTCGGGGTGACGCCGTACCGGGCCTCGACGTCGGCCACGAGGGCGGCGTAGGCCGCGCGGAGTCCGGTCTCGACGGCCTCGAGCGAGTACGTCCAGCGCCCGTCGACGAACTCGTTCTCCCACTCGTGGGCGCCCGCGGCGATGGGGACGAGGTCCTCGTCCACGAGGCACGCCTTGATGCGGGTGGAGCCGAGCTCGATCCCGAGCGTGGTGCGGCCGTCCACGACCTGCTGCCTGCGGTCGTCGCCCATGCGTTCCTCCAGAACCTCGTCGTCCTCCGTGAGCGCTCACATCCTGGCACGTGAGCGCTCACTCCCGCAACGCCGCCACGCCCGCGCCCGCCCAGGTCGCACGAACCGCCGCTCGCCGCCGCACGCCGCCGCCCGCCCGCGCTCGGCGAGGTCGCACGAACTGCCGCTCGCCGCCGCCCCGAACGGCACGTCGTGCGACCTGACCGACCAGGCCGCGGCGAGTCGTGCGACCTCGGCACGCGGGCCCCGCGCGGGGCCCTACGCGCCGACGGTGCTCTCGCGGACGACCAGGGACGGGGTCACGGTCGCGGACGCCGCAGCGCCCGCGTCGATGAGGTCGAGCAGCGCCCGACCGGCCACGCGCCCGAGCTCCTCGAGGCGCAGGTCCACCGTGGTCAGCGGCGGCCGGCTCGCGAGCGCCATCACGTCCCAGTCGTCGAACCCGGCGACCGCGATGGCGTCCGGCACGGACAGCCCGAGCTCCCGCAGCCGATCGCACACGCCCCGCGCGATCTGGTCGCTCCCGCAGACGATCGCATCCACGCCGAGCGCACCCGACCCGGACGCCGCCCCGGCCCCGGTCCCTGCCGACGCGAGCCCCACGCCCCGCGCCAGCACGTCCACCGCCTGCCGCCCCCACCGCTCCGACCACTCGCCGTACAGCGGTTCGGCCACGAGGCTCGCGCCGAGCACCTCGGTGGCGCCGGAAACACGCCGGACCGCCGACCGGTGCCGCTCGGGCCCCGTCACGATCGCCACACGCCGTCGCCCGGTCGACAGCACGTGCGCGGCGACGGCCGCCGATCCGGCGGCGTCGTCGAGCGTGACCGACACGTCGTCCGGGTCGGTCGAGGGCGTGAACGCGTACACGACCGGGATCGGCACGTCGATCGGCGGCCGGGCGTCGGCGGAACGGCCGGTCACGATGATGCCGTCGACCCCGCGGGCGGCGAGCGAGCGGAGGTAGTGGGCCTCGCGGACGTGGTCGTCGCGGGTGTCGCACAGCAGCACGGCCATCTGCCCGGCGGAGAGGGCGTCCTCAGCGCCGAGCAGCACCGGGATCGAGAACCGGCCGAACGAGTCCGTCGTGATCATGCCCACCGTGTAGGTCCGCCCCGAGGAGAGCGCGCGGGCCCGGGCGTCGCCGACGAACCCGAGCTTCTCGGCGGCGTCCTTCACCCGGGCGCGCGTCGACTCCCGGAGCTGCCCGGTGCCGTTCAGTGCCTTCGAGGCGGTGCCGATCGACACGCCGGCGAGCGCCGCCACGTCGGTGATCCGGACGGTCCGCCCAGCGCGCTCCAGTGTCACGGCAAACCCCTTTCCGGATGCGGGAAACTGACCACGACTATACGCACGATGTGAGAAGACGCCCTTGCGCGCCTCCAGGTCGTGTCGTAACGTCCTCCGCAGAAACCGTTTTCCGGAACCAGCACGGAACCGGACCCGGCCTGAGTCACATCGCAAGGAGGCGACATGACCACCACGCTCGCGACCGACAGCCGCGCGCACACCGCGACCCCGGTCCTCCCGACCGCGGACGCGCACCTGACGCTCCGTCCGCTGCCCACGGGCGACGCCCGGATCACCGGCGGCTTCTGGGCCCTCCGACAGGAGCGGAACGGCCGCGACGCGGTCCGCGGCGGGTACGCCCTGCTCGAGGCTGCCGGGAACTTCCGGAACCTCCGCATCGCCGCCGGCCTCGAGGAGGGCGACGCGACCGGCCCGATCTTCATGGACTCCGACGTCACGAAGTGGCTCGAGGCGGTGGCGTGGGAGTACGGCCGAGCCCCCGCCGAGGACCTGCTGGAACTCCAGCGCGAGGTCACCGCCCTGTACGCCCAGGCGCAGGCCGACGACGGCTACCTCGACTCCGTGCAGCAGATCCGCGGGAAGGGCGAGCGGTACACGGACCTCAAGTGGAGCCACGAGATGTACTGCGCCGGACACCTGTACCAGGCGGCCGTGGCGCAGCACCGGGCGACGGGCGACACCGGGCTGCTCGACGTCGCGATCAAGAGCGCGGACCACCTCGTCCGCACGTTCGGCGACGGCCCCGGCAAGGTCCGCGACGTCGACGGCCACCCGGTGGTCGAGATGGGGCTCGTCGAGCTCTACCGCGAGACCGGCAACCGCGACTACCTCGACCTCGCGCACTGGTTCGTCGACGCCCGGGGCACCGGCATCATCGAGCGCGCCGGCGGCGAGCCGACGTACTTCTCCGACCGGGTCCCGAGCCGACAGGCGACGACCGTCGAGGGCCACGCGGTCCGCGCCGTGTACCTCGCGGCCGGCGCCGTGGACGTCGCGATCGAGACCGGCGACACCGAGCTCCTGACCGCGAGCGAGACGCAGTTCGCGGACATGATGGCCACGAAGGCGTTCATCACCGGCGGCCTCGGTGCGCGCTGGGACTGGGAGGCGTTCGGCGACCCGTACGAACTCCCGACCGACCGCGGGTACGCCGAGACCTGCGCGGCCATCGGCGGGATCCAGTGGGCCTGGCGCCTGCTCCTCGCGACTGGGAAGCCCGTGTACGCCGACGCGATCGAGCGACTGCTGTACAACGCGTTCCTCGCGGGCGTGAGCCTCGCCGGCACCGAGTACTTTTACGTGAACCCGCTGCAGCAGCGTGACCACGCGCACCAGGACGAGAACCGCTCCCCCGCGCACGGCCGCCGCGGCTGGTTCGACTGCGCCTGCTGCCCGCCGAACATCATGCGGACGTTCGCGAGCCTCGACGGCTACCTCGCGACGGCGACCGACGGCGGCCTCCAGCTGCACCAGTACGCCACGGCGACGCTCGGCCCGGTCGACGTCGAGACCGGGTACCCGCACGACGGCCGCGTGGTCGTCACCGTCACCGAGGACGGCCCGCTCGCCCTCGGCCTGCGGATCCCGTCGTGGTCGGACACCACGACGGTGCAGGGTCCGGACGGCACGGCCAGCCCCGCCGCGGGCACGCTGCACGTCATCGACCGCGAGTGGACGGCCGGCGACACCGTCGAGCTCGTCTTCGACACGACGCCGCACCGGTACGTCGCCGACGCCCGGATCGACGCCGCACGCGGGCAGGTCGCCATCGAGCGCGGACCGCTCGTGTACGCGGTCGAGCAGGCGGACCAGCGGGGCTTCACGGTCGACGACCTGACGGTCGACGCCGACGCGCCGATCACCGAGGAGCGCCAGGACGGGCTCCTCGACGGCGTCGTCACGCTGCGCGTCGCCGGACACGCCCCGGCCGAGCACGCGCAGGCAGCGTGGCCGTACCGCCGACTGGACGGTCCAGGAGGAACGGATCACGCAGGTGCGGCGACCAGCGTCGACGACGCGGCCGGGTCCACGGCGGCCACCACGCGCCTCCAGGACGTCACCGCCACCGCGGTCCCGTACTACGCCTGGGCGAACCGCGGAGCCGCGCCGATGCGCGTCTGGCTCCCGCTGGCGCGGTGACACGATGGACCGCAGAGCGTTCCTCGCCGGCGGTCTCGCCGGCGGGGCAGCCCTCGCCCTGGCGGGGTGCTCCGGCACCCTGCCGAAGGTCGACGCGCGCGTCGCGAGCTTCGGCCGGAACGCGACCGGCACCGTGCACGTCTGGTGCCGCTCGGCGACGCAGGCCGGACTGACGGCGGCGGTCGCCGGGTTCAACAAGGCGAACCCGAAGCTGCAGGTCGAGCTGACGCCGGTGCCGGACGGGCAGTACGTGACGAAGCTCGCGACCGCGATCCGTGGTGGTGAGCCGCCGGACGTCGTGGACATCGACGACATCAACTCGCAGCTGTTCATCTTCCGCGAGGCGTTCGCCGACCTCACCGACGTCGTGAAGGGGCTCGACTACTTCGACGCGATCTCGCCCGGGCACCTCCGGCTGCTCGAGTACCGCGACCGGTACTACGGGCTGCCGTACCTGGCGGACAACTCACAGTTGTTCGTCAACACCGAGCTGTTCGACCGGGCCGGCCTCGACGTCGAGGACGCGACGAAGGACCTCGACTCGCTGCTCGCCGCCGCGAAGGCGATCCGGAAGACCGGCGACGACGTGTACGGGTGGTCGATCTCGGGCAACGCCGCCGGCATCATCGGGTTCGTCACGCAGCCGCACGTCTGGGCCACCGGCGTCGACATGATGTCCGGCGAGGTCGGCAAGCAGACGGCGAACATCACCGGCAACGAGGCGCTCGAACGCATGCTCGAGTTCTACCGGCAGCTGTGGAAGGACGGCGTGCTGTCGAAGGCGACCTACGCGGACGCCGGGACCACGTGGGGCGCCGACTTCCGGGCCGGCAAGGTCGGCATCTTCCCGACCTCGTACGGTGCGACCGTGCCCGCCGTGACGAAGGCGATGCGGGCGAAGATGCAGACGGTGCTCATCCCGTCGTGGGACGGCAAGCGCTCGTTCTTCGACGGCGGCGACAACATGTGCATCCCGAACGGGGCGGCGAACCCGTCCGGGGGCTGGGCGTTCATGCAGTACGCGAACGGTCTGCAGCAACAGCAGGCGCTGCCGGACGGCGGGTACTTCCCGACCCGGTCCGACGCCGCGACACCCGCCTACCGGAAGAAGTACCCGCTCGCGTTCGGCCCGCTCGACGCGATCGAGAAGGGGTACGCGCCGCAGACGCTCGCGTACAACCTGCTCGTCAACCAGCCCTCGTCGCCGTACTTCGCGATGTTCCGCGAGGCGGTGTTCGGCTCGGGGGCAGCTGCGGCCATGAAGACGGCGCAGTCGGACTACACCCGCATCCTCGACCAGGTCCAGGCCTGAGCGACCGTTCGCTCGTTCGCTCGTTCGCTCGTTGCACAGAGAGGTGCAGACATGACCACCGTCTCCAACCGACGGACCGGCGCCGGCCGTCCGACCGTCGGCCGTGGCGTCAGCCGCCCGGGTCCGTCCCGGAACTCGCTCACGCACCCGCCGCGCACCGGCGCCGTGCTCGTCACCCCGGCGATCGTGTTCGTCGCGGTGTTCGTCCTCGCGCCGCTGGTGTTCGCGCTCTACATCTCGTTCACGAACTGGCCCCTGATCGGCCCGTACCGGTTCATCGGACTGCAGAACTACCTGACGTTGTTCCAGGACCCGACGTTCGTGCACGCCATCGGGTACACGCTGCTCTACACGGCGATCGTGACGGTGCCGATCCTGGCGCTCGGGTACTTCCTCGCCGTGCTCATCCGGGCCCGACGGCGCGGGTCGACGTTCCTGCGCACGGTGTTCTTCCTGCCGTACGTCGTCGGGCTGACCACGCTGTCGTTCATGCTCGTGCTCGAGGCGCAACCGAACTCCGGCGCGGTGAACATGGTGCTGCGCTGGCTCGGGATCACCGACGGCAGCACGGCGTGGCTCGTGAACGGCCCGCTCGCGACGCTGCTCATCTGCGTGCTCGTCGTCTGGGCGGTGTCCGGGCTGACGATGGTGCTCGTGATGTCCGCCATGCAGGGCATCCCCGACGAGGTGTACGAGTCCGCCCAGCTCGAAGGGGCCTCGTGGTGGCAGACCGAACGCCTCATCACGATGCCGATGATCCGCTCCACGCTCGCCCTCAGCGCGATCATCTCGGTCATCGGGTCACTGCTCGCGTTCAACCAGTTCTACATCCTGACCCAGGGCGGGCCGGGCACGGAGACCACGACGATCGTCAACGCGATCTACAACCGCGGCTTCGTGAACCTGCAGCTCGGCGCGGCGACCGCCGAGTCGATCGCCCTCGTCGTCGTCATCGCCGCCGTCACCGTGTTCCAGTTCTGGGCACTGCGAGAGAAGGACTGAGCCATGAGCACCACCGCTTCCCGTGCGGGCCTCGCGGCCCCGGACCTGTCCACCCGCACGCTGACCACCTCCGGCGACGGAGGCCGCCGTCGCCGCCACCAGGGCAGCGTGCGCCACCCGCGCGACACCGCGGTGAAGCGCACGCTGTACGTCATCGCCGGGGTCGGTGCGACGCTCGTGTTCGGCGTCCCGCTCATCTGGTCGATCCTCCGGGCCTTCCAGTCCGAGGCCGTCATCACGCAGGCGGCCGACCCGGCGACGTTCTTCCAGCTCGGGTGGCAGAACTTCGCCGCGGTCTTCAGCCCCTCGTCGCACCTGCTCACCGGCGTGGTGAACTCGCTCGTCGTGTCGATCGCCACGGCCGTCCTGACCGCCGTGATCGCGACGATGGCCGGGTACGGGTTCGCGCGATTCCGGTTCCGTGGTTCCGGCGTCGTCTTCGGGCTGGTGCTGCTGACGATGATGGTGCCGTTCCAGGCGATCCTCACCCCGCTGTACCTCGAGATGAACGCGATGAAGCTCACGAACTCGCTGCTCGGGCTCGTGCTCTTCTACACGACGGTGAACCTGCCGTTCGGGGTGTTCGTGATGCGGAACGCGTTCGAGTCGATCCCGACGGAGCTCGAGGACTCGGCGTTCGTCGACGGCGCCTCGCGCTTCCGGGTCGTCGTGTCGGTGCTGCGGCCGCTGCTGCTGCCGGGTGCCGCGACCGCCGCGCTCTACGCGTTCCTGGCGTCGTGGACGGAGTTCCTCGGGGCGCTGACCTTCCTCACGAAGGACTCGCTCTACACGCTGCCCGTCGCGCTGCTCAACCTGCAGACCGGGGCGTACGGGCAGGTGTCGTACGGGAACCTCGTGGCCGGGTCGGTCGTGGCGATGATCCCGTGCATCGCGCTGTACGTCGGGCTCCAGCGGTTCTACGTCGCCGGGCTGTCGTCCGGCGCGCTGAAGGGCTGACGGTCGGGTCAGCCGGGCGGCGCCGTCCTCGCACCGTGCGGGGGCGGCGCTGCCGCGCGCGGGGCGGCGTTGCCGCGGGCCGGGGCGGCGTTGCCGCGGGCCGGGGGCCCCGAGCGGGCGAAAAACGTCACATTCGGCCCGCACACCCGGCCTGTTCTGCCCGCTCGACGACGAACCGGCGGCGAGTCGTGCCCGCTCGGCGAACCCGCGAAGCTGCGCCGCGCCGCCGTGTTCCCGCGCCCGCACCCCGCGCCCCGCGCCCCGCGCCCGCGCCGCGTGCCCCGCGCCG
Source organism: Curtobacterium sp. MCBA15_016 (assembly GCF_001865105.1). Classification (NCBI taxonomy): domain Bacteria; kingdom Bacillati; phylum Actinomycetota; class Actinomycetes; order Micrococcales; family Microbacteriaceae; genus Curtobacterium; species Curtobacterium sp. MCBA15_016. Next base: position 23,457 of record NZ_MJGR01000022.1, on the reverse strand, counting down.
CGCGCCCTACGCGCTCCGGCGCACCACGAGCTCGGGCACGAGCAACGTCTCGTCCCGCGGCTCCCCCTCGACGAGGGCCCGCACGGTGTCGAGCACCCGCTCCCCCATCGCCCGGAAGTCCTGCCGCACGGTGGTGAGCGGCGGCGTGAAGTGCGCCGCCTCTGGCACGTCGTCGAAGCCCACCACGGCGATGTCGTCCGGCACCCGCAGTCCCTCGTCGGCGAAGGCGTGCAGGACCCCGAGCGCCATCTGGTCGTTCCCGGCGAAGACCGCGTCGACCGTGTGCACGTCGATCGTCCGGGCAGCCGCGAACCCGCTCGCCGGGGTCCAGTCGCCGTCGAGCACCACGGGTTCGAGCCCCGCGTCGCGCATGATCCGCTCGTAGGTCACCCGGCGGACCTCGGACTCCTGCGAGACCGCGGGGCCGGCGATGTGCACGATCCGGCGGTGCCCGCGGGCGAACAGGTGCTCCATCACGAGCGAGGTCCCCGCCGCTTGGTCGATCGCGACCGCCGCGACGCTCGGTGCCACCGGAGCCCTGGCCGCGTCCCGCTGCACGGCGTTCGCGACGACGACGGGCACCGAGACCGGGACGGTCAGCGAGGCCAGGGCGTCGAGCACCCGGTTGTCGGCGGCGACGAGCACGATGGCGGCGACGTCCTGGGCGAGCAGCGTCACGAGGGCGTTCGACAGGTCGACGGGGCGCGGGTCGTCGGGCAGCGTGGAGAGCAGGACGTGGTAGCCGGCGGACCGGGCTGCCCGCTCGAATCCGATGGCAGTGCTCGACGGTCCGTACAGCGCGTCCCCGGCGGTGATGATGCCGAGCGCCCGACTGCGTCCCCCGGCGAGCGCCCGGGCGGCGGCGCGGGGCCGGTACCCGAGTTCGGTGACCGCGTCGGACACCTGGGCGCGGAACTGCTCGCGGACCGTCGGGTCGCCGTTGATCACCCGCGAGACGGTCTGGTGGGAGACGCCCGCGCGCTCGGCGACGTCGAAGATCGTGGGTGCCTTGCGACGTTTGCCGCCGGCGTCCCCGAGCGCGGTCGTGGTCGTCACGTCGCCAACCGTACCGCGCAGTCCGGCCGACGCGACAAGATCGCGAAACGGTCACGGTGAGTTGACACCCCGTCACGGAACCCCCAGTATGTGAGCGCTCACACGAGCAAATCCCTCGGGGCACAGCAGCCCCGGCACCGAGCGCGTCGACGTGGACGCGCAGGAACAGAGGTACTTCGATGATGAAGCGCAAGATCGTCGCGGGCGTCGCCGCCCTCGGCATCGCCATCGCACTCGCCGGCTGCTCCGCCGGCGGACGCGCGTCCACCGACGGTGGGAGCAGCAGCGGCGACAACAAGGGCGCCCTGGTGGGCGTCGCGATGCCGACCAAGGTCTCGGAACGCTGGATCAAGGACGGCAACGCCGTCAAGAGCGACCTCGAGAAGGCCGGCTACAAGGTCGACCTCGAGTACGGCGACAACAAGGTCCAGCAGCAGGCGCAGCAGGTCAGCAACATGATCACGAAGGGCGCGAAGGTCCTCATCATCGCGTCGATCGACGGCGGAGCGCTCTCCGACCAGCTCGACGCCGCCGCCAAGGCCGGCATCAAGGTGATCTCCTACGACCGCCTGCTCACGGGCAACAAGAACGTCGACTACTACGTGTCGTTCGACAACGAGAAGGTCGGCGTCGACCAGGCGACGAGCCTGCTCACCGGCCTCGGCGTGCTCGACGCGGACGGCAAGAAGACCGGCGAGAAGGGCCCCTTCAACATCGAGGTCTTCGCCGGCTCGCTCGACGACAACAACGCGGGCTTCTTCTTCGACGGTGCGATGAAGACCCTCAAGCCGTACCTCGAGGACGGCACCCTGAAGATCCAGTCCGGCCAGGACCAGCTCTCCCAGGCCGCGACGCAGCAGTGGGACCCGGCGACCGCCAAGGCCCGCATGCAGAACCTCATCGCGAAGTCGTACTCCGGCGGCACCACACTGAACGGCGTGCTCTCGCCCTACGACGGCATGTCGATCGGCATCATCTCGGCGCTGCAGGGCGCCGGGTACGGCTCGAGTGACCGCCCGCTCCCGACCATCACGGGGCAGGACGCCGAGCAGGCCAGCGTGAAGTCGATCATCGCCGGTCAGCAGTACTCGACCATCTACAAGGACACGCGCAAGCTCGCCAAGCAGTCGGTCACCATGGCCGAGGACCTGCTCACCGGCAAGAAGCCCGAGGTCAACGACACGAAGAGCTACGACAACAAGGTCAAGGTCGTCCCGACCTACCTGTTCCAGCCGACCGTCGTGACGAAGGACAACTACAAGGAAGTCCTCGTCGACTCGGGCTACTACACCGAGGCAGACCTCAAGTAGGACGCAACCCATCTGTCGGACTGGAGGCGCGGGTCGACCCCGCCCCGCGCCTCCAGTCCGTCACCACCCGCGCGCCCACGCGCGGACGACGAAAAGGCGGTCCCACATGGCGGACACCATCCTCGAGATGCGTGACATCACCAAGACGTTCCCCGGGGTCAAGGCGCTGCAGGGGGTCTCGATCGAGGTCGAGCGCGGCCAGGTCCACGCGATCTGCGGCGAGAACGGCGCCGGCAAGTCCACCCTGATGAAGGTGCTGTCCGGGGTCTACCCGCACGGCTCCTTCGACGGCGAGATCCTCATCGACGGATCCCCCGTCGAGTTCGGCGACATCAACGGCTCGGAAGCGGCCGGGGTCGTGATCATCCACCAGGAGCTCGCGCTCAGCCCGTTCCTGTCGATCGCCGAGAACATCTTCCTCGGCAACGAACAGTCGAAGGCCGGGTTCATCGACTGGAACAAGACGAACCTCGCGGCCGCCGAGCTCCTGCAGCGCGTCGGCCTCAAGGACAACCCGGTCACGAAGATCGTCGACATCGGCGTCGGCAAGCAGCAGCTCGTCGAGATCGCGAAGGCCCTGTCGAAGCGGGTGAAGCTCCTCATCCTCGACGAGCCGACGGCGGCGCTGAACGACGACGACTCGGCGCACCTGCTCGACCTCATCCGGTCGCTGCAGGCCGAGGGCATGACGGCGATCATCATCAGCCACAAGCTCAACGAGATCAAGGCGATCGCGGACAAGGTCACGATCATCCGCGACGGCAAGACCATCGAGACGCTCGACATGCACGCCGACGACGTCTCCGAGGACCGGATCATCCGCGGCATGGTCGGTCGCGACCTGTCGAACCGGTACCCCGAGCGCGAGGACCCGCAGATCGGCGAGGAACTCCTCCGCATCGAGGACTGGACCGTCCACCACCAGCTCGACGCCTCGCGCGAGATCATCCACCAGGCGAACCTCTCCGTCCGCGCGGGCGAGGTCGTCGGCATCGCCGGGCTCATGGGCGCCGGACGGACCGAGCTCGCGATGAGCGTGTTCGGCCAGTCCTACGGCACCGGGATCAGCGGCACCGTGTACAAGCGCGGCGTCCCGATCAAGACCCACACGGTGTCGCAGGCGATCGACAACGGCATCGCGTACGTCACCGAGGACCGGAAGCGCTACGGGCTCAACCTCATCGACGACATCAAGCGGAACATCTCCGGATCGGCGCTCGGGAAGCTCGCGAACTGGGGCTTCGTCAACGCGTCCGAGGAGACCACCGTCGCCGGGCAGTTCCTCCGGAGCCTCAACATCAAGGCACCGAACGTCGACGTCGTCACCGGGAAGCTCTCCGGCGGCAACCAGCAGAAGGTCGTCCTGTCGAAGTGGATGTACGCCGACCCCGACGTGCTCATCCTCGACGAGCCCACGCGGGGCATCGACGTCGGCGCGAAGTACGAGATCTACACGATCATCAACCAGCTCGCGGACCAGGGGAAGGGGATCATCGTGATCTCCTCCGAGCTCCCCGAGCTCCTCGGCATCTGCGACCGCATCTACACGCTCTCCGAGGGCACGATCACCGCCGACGTGCCCCGCTCCGAGGCCACGCCCGAGGCCCTCATGCAGTACATGACCCAGGAACGGGAGACCCCTGTCAATGAACGCGCTTAAGTCCGCCGCCGGCTACCTCACCGGGCAGCTCCGACAGATCGGCCTGTTCATCGCGCTGATCGTCATCGTCATCTTCTTCCAGGTGACGACGAACGGCATCACCCTCGCCCCGATCAACGTCTCGAACCTGATCGTCCAGAACAGCTACATCCTCATCCTCGCCATCGGCATGGTGATGGTCATCATCGCCGGGCACATCGACCTCTCGGTCGGCTCGGTCGTGGCCTTCACCGGTGCCATGGCCGGTGTCATGATCACGCAGTGGGGTCTGCCCTGGCCGATCGCGGTCGTGCTCTGCCTGGTGGTCGGCGCCCTCGTCGGTGCCTGGCAGGGGTTCTGGATCGCCTACTTCGGGATCCCGGCGTTCATCGTCACGCTCGCGGGCATGCTCGCGTTCCGTGGCGCCGCGCAGATCGTCCTGCACAACCAGCAGATCTCGCCGTTCCCGGAGGGCTTCCGCTCCCTCGGCTCCGGCTTCCTGCCGTCGTTCGGCACCACCGGGTACGAGCCCCTCACGATGATCCTCGGTTTCGCGGCCGCGATCGTCCTCGTGGTCACGGCGTTCCGCGGTCGTGCCACACGGCGCAAGTACCAGCTCGAGAGCGAGCCGTTCGCCTGGTTCATCACGAAGCTCGCCTTCACGGTGGCGCTCGTCATCTACGTGGCGCTCCTGCTCGCGAGCTACAACGGCACCCCGATCGTGCTCGTCGTGCTCGGTGCGCTCGTGGTGATCTACTCGGTCGTCATGCGGAGCGCGGTGTTCGGCCGCCACATCTACGCGATCGGCGGGAACGCCCTCGCCGCCCAGCTGTCCGGTGTGAAGACGAAGCGGGTCACGTTCCTGCTCTTCGTCAACATGGGCGTCATCTCGGCCCTGGCCGGCGTGGTGTTCACCGGCCAGCTCAACCTCGCGGCTCCGGGTGCCGGCAACGGCTTCGAGCTCGACGCCATCGCCGCGGTGTTCATCGGCGGCGCGGCCGTCACCGGTGGCATCGGGACGGTGCCGGGAGCGATCGTCGGTGGTCTCATCATCGGCATCCTGAACAACGGCATGTCGATCCTCGGCATCGGGACCGAGTACCAGTCGCTCATCAAGGGCCTGGTGCTGCTCGCCGCCGTCGCGTTCGACGTGTTCAACAAGCGCCGGGCGGCGTCCGCGCGCAAGTAGCGCGGGCGCGCGGGCGCGCGGACGTTCGTTTCGTGTGCAGAAATGGTCGGGTCCTGTCCGGGGACCCGACCATTTCTGCTCACGATCCGGAGAGCACGGCCCAGGCGGCGGCCTGGAGGCGCAGGGTCCCGTCCCCGACGTCGGCTCCGCCCGCCTCGACGCGCGTCGCACCCGCTGTGGGCAGGTCGACGGGATCGGGCGACAGGTTCAGGGCGGTCACCACCGCCCGCTCCTCGGTCGCGGTCCGCAGCACGATCGCGGTGTTCGTCAGGTGGACGACGTCGGTGTGGGCGCGGTGCAGCCAGGGCTCGCGGCGACGGAGGGCGATGAGCGCCTCGTACGCGTGCGTGAGCGCCACGGACTCGGGCGGAGCGGCCGGGAACTCCGGGCGGACGGCATCGTCCCCGCCGACGCGCTCCTCCTTCACCGCCGTCCAGCCGTACTCGTCACCGGCCCAGACGCTCGGGGTCCCGGCGACCGTGAAGAGGACGGCGGCGGCGTGCCCGGCGAACCGCTCCCCCACGGCGCTCGCGATGCGCGTCACGTCGTGGTTGCCGACGAACGTGCTCGGCGCCTGTGCGGCCAGCAGTTCGTCGTGGCGTTCGACGGCGTGGGCGAGCTCGAAGCAGTTCCGGTCGGCGATGCCGTGCCAGATGCCCTGCCAGAGCTCGTACTGCGTGGTGGAGTCGACCGTCGAGGCGCGGACGAACGCAGCCGTGTCACCGTGGATGACCTCGCCCGTGAACCAGGCGTCCGGGAAGCGCTCCCGGACGCGCGGCAGCACCCGTGCCCAGAACGCCGTCGGTACCGCGTAGGCCGCGTCGAGTCGCCAGCCGTCGACGCCCCGTGCGAGCCAGTGCGTCATCACCTCGACGACGAGGTCCTCGGTGGCGCGGCTGCCGTGGTCGAGCGCGACCAGGATGTCGTGCCCCTCGAAGAGTCCGACCGGCACGTCGTCGCCGGGCGACCAGCCTGCCCAGTCGATCGCGAACAGATCCGCCGTCGGCGCGTCCGGGCCCTGCTCCTCGACCGCGCGGAAGGCCGGGTGCTCCCGTCCGACGTGGTTGAACACCCCGTCGAGCAGGACCCGGATCCCCCGGTCGTGCGCGGCCGTGACGAGCCGGTCGAAGTCGTCCTCGTCACCGAGCCGCGGGTCGATCCGGAAGTGGTCGACCGTGTCGTAGCCGTGCGTCGAGCTCGTGAAGACCGGACCGAGCAGCAGCCCGTTCAGCCCGAGGTCCACGACGTGGTCGAGCCAGGGCTCGATGCGGCCGAGCCGATGGTCGACGGGGCGTCCGTCCACGGGGGTGTCCGGCCGGACGTCGGCACCGACGAACCCGAGCGGGTAGACGTGCCACCACATGACGTGCTCGACCCAGGCGGGCTCGGCGGGACGCTCGGGTGCGGTGTCGGTGTTCACCGACCCGATGCTGCCAGCCGTGCCTGGGCTGGGCGCGAGACCGGACAGCGGGGACAGGATGGTCGCATGGGACGAGCGATCAGGACCGAGGCGGACGCCGCCGCGAACGAGGCGGAGCACGCCGATCGGACGTGTGCCTCGTGCGGCCGCCGGATGCCCGGTTCCGCCGCCCCGGATGCGAAGTACTGCTCGGCCGCGTGCCGGAAGCACGGCGTGGACGAGACCGACCTCGCGCTCGAACAGCGCATCGACGAACTCCTCGCCGCACGGGCCCGCACGTCCAGCATCTGCCCGTCCGACGCCGCCCGGGCCCTCGACCCCGACGGCTGGCGTGACCTGATGGAACCCGCCCGGCGTGCGGCGCGGCGGATGATGTCCAGAGGCGAGGTCGAGATCACCCAGCACGGCAGCGTCGTCGACCCGTCCACCGCCAAGGGCCCGATCCGTATCCGCCGACCGCGCTGAGGGAACACCTGTCGCACAGCTGCGTTGCACGGAGGTGATGACCTCGATCGACACCGCCGCACAGTCCCCTGACCGTCTCCGAGCCCTCGTGGTGGGTGCCAGCGGCATCACCGGATCGGCCCTCGTGTCGCACCTGCTCGACCTCGGGTGGGAGGTGACCGCGCTCTCCCGCCGACCCCTCGCCCGCGACGGTGTCCGCACCGTGGCCGCGGACCTGCGGGACCCGGACTCGCTGCGCACCGCCCTCGCCGACGAGCGCCCGACCCACGTCTTCTTCACCGCCTGGCAGCGGCAGGACACCGAGGCCGAGAACATCCGCGTGAACGGCGGCATGGTGCGCGACCTCCTCGCAGCCCTCGCCCACGCGTCGCTCGAACACGTCGCCCTCGTCACGGGGCTGAAGCACTACCTCGGCCCGTTCGAGGCGTACGCCGCCGGCGAGATGCCCGACACCCCGTTCCACGAGGAAGAACCGCGCCTCGACACCCCGAACTTCTACTACGCCCAGGAGGACGAGCTCTTCGCCGCCGCCGACCGCCAGGGCTTCACCTGGTCGGTGCACCGCTCGCACACGGTGATCGGCCACGCGGTGGGCAACGCGATGAACATGGGGCTGACGATCGCGGTGCAGGCGACCCTGGCGAAGGAGCTCGGTCTGGACTTCGTGTTCCCGGGCAGCGAGGCGCAGTGGAACAGCCTCACCGACATGACCGACGCGGGCATCCTGGCCGAGCACATGATCTGGGCGTCGACCACGCCCGAGGGTGCCGACGAGGCGTTCAACATCGTGAACGGCGACGTGTTCCGCTGGCGCTGGATGTGGCCTCGGCTCGCCTCCCACCTCGGTGTCGACCCGGCGCGGGTCGTGGGGTACGAGGATGCGCCGCGTCCGCTCGAGGAGCAGATGGCGCCGCACGAGGCTGCATGGGCCGACATCGCTGAGCGCCACGGCCTCGTCGAACCCGACATCACCCGGCTCGCCTCGTGGTGGCACACCGACGCCGACCTCGGTCGCGCGATGGAGGTCGTCACCGACATGGGCAAGAGCCGCGACGCCGGGTTCACCGCCTTCCGTCGCACCGAACGTGCCTTCGCCGAGCTCTTCGACCGCTACCGCGCCGACCGGCTGATCCCCTGATCCGTACCCCGGTGGAAGCAATCGGGGGACACGAACCTGCGGCCCGGCCGCGAGCCGCGCTGCTGCCCCTGGTTGTGTTCGTGACACAGGCCCCGAGGACCCTCGGCGGTCCCCGGAGGAAGGAAGACACCATGTCGCTCGGAGACAAGGCGAAGGACGTCACCCAGAAGGTCGTCGGCAAGGTCGAGGAAGCAGTCGGCAAGCACACCGACGACGACGAGCTCAAGCACCAGGGCCAGAAGGACCAGGTCATGGGCGAGGGCCGTCTCGAGACCGAGAAGGCGAAGGACCACCTCGACGGTCACTGAACCCGTCGCACCACGCAACGCCCGCGCCCGACGGCGCGGGCGTTCGTCGTCTCAGAAGGCGTAGCGGATGCGGCAGCTCGGCAGGTGCTCCGCGACGAGTTCCCGGAACCGCTCGACCAGCTGCCCCTTCATCCCGGAGCGGTAGCGGACGTTGACCGCGCCGTTCTGCGACACCTTCTGCTCCTGCAGGTCCGGGCGCCACAACAGGTCCTCGGCCTTCGGGTGCCAGCCGAGGTTGACCTCGTGCAGGGGCTCGTTGTGGGTGAGGAAGATGACCTCGGCCGCGAGCTGCGCCTTCGCCGCCGGGGACAGGACGTCGTCCACCTGACGCAGGAGGTCGGCCCAGTCGGACTCCCACGTCGGGGTCAGGATGACGGGCGAGAAGTTGAGGTGGACCTCGTACCCGGCGTCGACGAAGTCGTTCACCGCGGCGATCCGCTCGGCGATCGGGTTGGTGCGGATGTCGGTGACCTTCGCGGTCTCGTGCGGCATGAGCGAGAACCGGATGCGCGTGCGGCCCATCGGGTCCCAGTCGAGCAGGTCGCGGTTGACGTACTTCGTCGCGAAGGAGGCCTTGGCGGTCGGTGACATCCGGAACAGGTCGCAGAGGTCCCGCACGTTGTCGCTGAGCATCGCGTCCACCGAGCAGTCGCTGTTCTCGCCGATGTCGTAGACCCACGCGTGCGGGTCGCACTGGTTCGGCTCGGTCTTCGGTCCCTGCTTCGCGATGTTGCGGGCGACGTGCTTCGTGATCTGGTCGATGTTCGCGAAGACCGTCACGGGGTTGCTGTAGCCCTTGCGCCGGGGGACGTAGCAATAGGCGCACGCCATGGCGCAGCCGTTCGCCGTCGAGGGGGCGATGAAGTCCGCGGAGCGTCCGTTCGGCCGGGTCACGAGCGACTTCTTCACGCCGAGGACGAGCGCCTCGGTCTTGATGCGCACCCACCGCTGGACGTTCCGTTCGTCGCCGTGCACCTCGGGGATGTTCCAGTGCGACTCGACGGGGACGATCTCGGCGTCGGGCCACTGCCCGACGACCTCCTGCCCGCGCTGGAGTTCGAGGGCTGCCGGTTCGGCGTAGATCCGGCGGACGTCGAGCAGGGCGCGGGTGCGGGGTTCGGGCATCACCGCCGTTCTACCGCCCACCCCCGACACCGTGCACCGGATCCGCGCGGTGACCGTTCTGGTTCGCGATCCCCGGACTCCACGAACCAGAACGGTCATCCCTCCGGACGAACCCGGTATCCGCTGCGAGACTCGGGTGCATGACCGCGACGCCCGACGACCACTTCTTCGTGGTCGACGGTCGGCGGTGGCGACGGACCGACCCGGCACTCCCCGAGGACGTCGCCGCAGCCCTCCGGTCGCACCTCGGTCGGGGCCGCAACGCCGTCAAGCAGGCCAAGCGCTCCGGCGACGAGGACGCCCTCGCCACAGCACGGCACCGCAACGGCCTGGCGAAGCACGGGCTCGGCGAACGCGGGCCCGAGTGGTGGACCCGCCCCGACGCCGACCGGATCGCCGACGCCCGGCGAGCACTGCACGACCTCGACGCCTTCGACGAGCACGCCGGCGAGCGCACCCTGTGACTGCGATCCGACCACCTCGGTTGGACCGGGTCCTCGCGTTCGTCGCGTTCTGCCCGGTCACGATCGCCACCGGCATCGCGCTCGGTTCGGTCGCGTTCGTCCCCGGTTCCTCGGCTCGGGGGTTCGTCCTCGTGCTCGGCGTTGCGTGCGTCGGCATCGGGGTCTGGGTGACCATCCGACTCCCCCGCGTCGCCGTGCGGTTGACCGACGACACGTTGCGCTACGACGGCTTCCTCCTGAGTTGGAGCGCCCCGCGGTCCGGCATCACCGCGGTGCTCGACGATGCGTTCGTCGAGTGGCGTGATGACAGCGGCACGGAACACCGGCGGCAGATCTGGATGCTCACGCAGGCGTGGGAGGACGACGGCACCAAGTTCGCCCCACTGTGGCGGTGGCGACGTGCGGCGCTGCTCGAGGTGCGGGCATGGGCCGGGGCTCGAGCAGTCTGACTCCCGGAACGGTCAGGGGCGGTAGTCGTCGGGCTTGTTCGGGGTCGGGGTCGGCGGCGCTCCCGCACCGACGATCCCGCCGGAACCGAACGAGGTGAGCACCCCCGCCAGGACGTGGAGCACGGAGACGACCACGCGCCCCACCCACTGCAACACCCGCACCATCGCATCCCCCTCGGCTGCTCGGACTCCAGCGAAGCCTAACCCTGTCAGCCCTCCGTGTGCCCGAGGTCCGGCTCGACCCGCAGGCACATCGACCGGGACGCCGCAGCGTGCAGTTCGAGGACGACGACGTCGTTCCTCCCGGCGCGGAGCACCGGTCCGGGGACGGCCAGGGTGCGCTGCGGCCCGCGGGACCAGTACCGGCCGAGGCAGAACCCGTTCACCCACGCGACGCCCTTCCGGAACCCGTCGAGGGCGAGGTAGCGGTCCCCTGCCTCGGCGAGGTCGAACGACCCCGTGGCGAAGACCGGTCCGGCCAGCACGTCGCCGTCGGTGGGCAGGGCGTCGGCGAGGATCGTCAGCGCGGCCTCGGGCATCGGGTCGAGGCCCAGGGGCGACGCCGTCCACCGGGCGAGCGGGACCCCGTTGACGGCGATCCCGCCGATCAGGCCCTTCGGCTCGCCGATGCGCGGGCCGTAGTCGACGCGGCCCTGGTCCTCGACGAGGAGCTCGAGCGTGCCGGTGACCGGGGGCAGGGCGATGGCGCGGTCGTGGTGCTCCCGCTCGAGGACCCCGACGACGATCCCGTCCACGGAGACGACGGCGCGGTCGCGGACCTCCTCGCCGACGGTGAGCACGCCGCCGGACGGCAGGTCCACCTCGGTCCGGTACAGCACGAAGCCGCTCGCAGCGCCGAGGGCGTCGAACGTCGGCGGGGTGTCGTGCGCGGACCACGACGTGAGGGACGGCAGCAGGGCGCGCAGGGGTGTGACGCGGTCGAGGCGGACGGCGACGTCCGACGCGGGGGCGAGCCGCGCCTCCTGGCCCGGAGCCGACCCGACGGGACCGACGGGTCGGAGGGGACCGACGGATGCGAGCCGACCCGACCCACCGGGCTGCATCGCAGCGGGCAGCGGCGGAACGGGCGCGTAGCGCTCGATGACCGAGCGGAACGCGTGGAACTTCTCCGTCGGACGCCCGGCCTCGTCGAGCGGGGCGTCGTAGTCGTACGACGTCGCGATCGGGCGGTACACACCCTTGTCGTTCGCGCCGTTCGTGAAGCCAAAATTCGTGCCCCCGTGGAACATGTAGATGTTGACCGAGCCGCCCGCGGCCAGCAGGTCGTCGAGGTCCGATGCCGAAGCAGCGGCCGGCGTGGTGTGGTGGTGCTCGCCCCAGCTGTCGAACCAGCCGTCCCAGAACTCCGAGCACATCAGGGGGCCGGTCGGCTGGGCCTGTCGGAGTCGCGCGAGCCGTTCGACGGAACGCGAGCCGAACGAACCGGTCTTGTGCAGCGAGGGCAGCGAACCGTCCTCGAGCATCGTGCCCATCGGCTGGTCGACGCTCGTGAAGGGGACGGTGAGCCCGATCGCGCGGTGCATCGCCTCGAGCTTCCGCAGGTACACGGGGTCGGAGCCGTACGCGCCGTACTCGTTCTCGACCTGCACGAGCACGATCGGGCCGCCGTTGTCGATCTGCCGTGGGACCAGCACCGGCGCGAGATGCTCCAAGTACCCCTGCACGGCGGCGAGGAACCCCGGCTCGTCGCGGCGGACCCCGACGGTGCCGTCGGCGAAGAGCCAGTACGGCAGGCCGCCGTTCGTCCACTCCGCGCAGATGTAGGGGCCGGGACGGACGATGGCGTGCATGCCCTCGGCGGCGACGAGGTCCAGGAAGCGGCCGAGGTCGAGACCGTCCTCGAAACTGAACGAAGAAGGCGACGGCGCGTGCGCGTTCCAGGCGACGTACGTCTCGATGGTGTTGAGCCCCATCAGCTTCGCCTTGCGGATCCGGTCCGCCCACAGGTCTGGGTGGACACGGAAGTAGTGGATCGCGCCGGACAGGATCCGGTGCGGCTCGCCGTCGAGCAGGAAGTCGGTGTCGCCGATGGCGAAGCGCATGGGGGAACTCTTTCAGGAGACGGGGCCGTGCGGAAGGTTCCGCACGGCCCCGGGTCGAACTGGTGTGGTGACTACTTGGACGAGACCGTGAAGCCCTGGTCCTTGCCGTACTTCGCGAGGGCCTTCTGCCAGGCGGCGAGACCGCTCTCGAGCGAGGTGCCGTTCTCGTACGACTGGCCGACGGTGTCCGCGTACACGCTGTTCGCGTACACCTGGTAGGGCAGGTAGGTGAAGTCGTTGTCGGACGACTTCGACGCGTCGACGAGCACCTTGTTGATCTGCTGGCCGCCGAAGTACTCCGGCTTCTCGTCGAGGAACGCCGAGGACTCGAGGTCGGCGGTGGTCGACGGGAACCCACCGGACTTCATGAAGATGCCGGTCGACTCCTTCGAGGAGTTCAGCCACTTGAGGAAGCCCGCCGCGAGCGCCGGGTTCTTCGACTGCTTCATGACCGCCTCGGCGCTGCCGCCGTTGTTCGCGGTCTGCGCGGTGCCGCCGTCGTAGGTCGGCATCGGCGCGACGCGCCAGTCACCGCTGGCGTCGGCGACGCTCGCCTCGAGGTTGCCGGGCATCCAGGCGCCGGTGATGAGCGTGGCGATCTGGCCGTTGCCGAGCTGCTTGTACCAGTCGTCGCTCCAGCCGACGGTCTTCGACAGCAGACCCTGCTCGACGAGCTGGTCCCAGGTCTTGGTCCACTTCTTGGTGCCGGCGTCCTCGAGGTTGATCGTGACCTTGTCGCCCTTCGTGGTGAAGGGCGTGCCGCCGGCCTGGGCGATCATGCTCGTGGTGAAGCCCGCGTCGCCGGAGTCGGCCGCGATGTAGGCGTCCGGGTCGGCCTCGTGCAGCTTCTTGGCCGCTGCGACGTACTCGTCCCACGTCTTCGGCACGGCGATGCCGTACTCGTCGAAGACCTTCTTGTTGTAGAACAGCGCCATGGGGCCGGAGTCCTGGGGCAGACCGTAGATCTTGCCGTCCATGTCGACCGAGTTCCACGTGCTCGTCGCGAACTTGTCCTTGAGGTCGCCGAACCCGTACGAGGACAGGTCGAGCAGCGAGTCGGAGAGCGCGAACTGCGGGAGTGCGTAGTACTCGACCTGGGCGACGTCGGGGGCGCCCGAGCCGGCCTTGATCGTGTTCTGGAGCTTCGTGTACTGGTCGGCGCCGGTGCCGGCGTTGACGAGCTTGACCTTCACCTTGGGGTAGGCCTTCTCGAACGCGGCGACCTGGTCCTTCGCGGACGGGGTCCACGACCAGTAGGTCAGCGTGCCGCCGTCCTTCAGGGCCTTCGAGATGTCGTCGGACGAACCGCCGGACGAGGAGCCGCCGGAGGCGCAGGCGGCGAGGGCGACGGCTGCGGTGACGCCGATGGCGACGGCGCTGAGGCCGCGCCGGAGACGCTTGTTCATGGAGGTGCCTTTCACTTCTTCGTGGAGAGGGGGGTGGAGCTGCTGTGTGTCGGGCAGGAGGCGCGTGGCGGGGCCGCTGCGTGCCTCCCGTCCGACGGATCAGGCCTTGACGGAACCGGCCGCGAGGCCGGACTGCCAGAAGCGCTGGAGGAAGAGGAACGCGACCACGATCGGGATGATCGTGAGGAGCGATCCCGTGACGACGAGGTTGTAGATCGGCTCGGCACCGGACCCGGTGGCCTGCGCGTTCCACTGGTTGAGGCCGACCGTCAGCGGGTACCACTTCGGGTCGCTCAGCATGATGAGCGGCAGGAAGTAGTTGTTCCAGGTGGCCACGACCGCGAAGAGCAGGACCGTGACGACGCCGGGCGCGAGCAGGCGGAGCGCGATCGTGAAGAAGATCCGGAACTCGCCGGCGCCGTCCATGCGGGCGGCCTCGAGGAGCTCGGCGGGGATCGCGTCCACCGCGTAGGTCCAGATCAGGTACATGCCGAAGGGGCTGATGAGCGACGGCAGGATGATCGCCCACGGGGTGTTCGTCAGGCCGAACTGCGAGAAGAGCAGGAAGGTCGGGACGGCGAGCGCGGTGCCGGGGACGGCGATCGCTCCGAGGACGACGGCGAAGACCGCACGGCGGCCGGGGAACTGGAACTTCGCCATGCCGTAGCCGGCGATCGTGGCGAGGAGGGTCGCGCCACCGGCGCCGACGACCACGTAGAGCAGCGTGTTGCCGAGCCACTGCACGAAGATGCCGTCGTTGTACGTCAGCGTGTCGACGATGTTCTGCCAGAGGTTGAACTTCCCGCCGAACCACAGGCCGAAGGTCGACAGGAGCGAGGCCTGCGTCTTCGTGCTGTTCACGAGCAGGTAGAACAGCGGCGCGAACGAGTAGACGACGAAGACGATCATCACGGCCGTGAGGAGGCCGGAACGCTTCGGCTTGCGTCCGTCGACGTGCTGCTCGGCCTTCCGCTCGGCACGCCTGGAGGCGCGGCTCGACCGGGCCTGCGGGTCGCGCAGCGTCGTGGTCGCCTCGGTGACGGTGGCCGGGCCGGACGCGCCGGTCGCCGGGTGCTGCAGGGTGCTCATCGGTTCTCCTCGCGGGTGCCGCGGACCTGGACGACGTAGGCGATCACCGCGGTGATCACGCCCATGACGATCGCGACGGTGGCGGAGTAGTTGAACTGCTGGCCGCTGAAGGACAGCGAGTAGGCGTACATGTTCGGCGTGAAGGCACTGCCGATGACGTTCGGGGCGAGCGTCTTGAGCAGGTTCGGCTCGTTGAAGAGCTGGAAGCTGCCGATGATCGAGAAGATCGTGGCGATGACCATCGGGCCGCGCAGGGCCGGGAGCTTGATCGAGAAGACCGTGCGCATCGGGCCGGCACCGTCGAGCTCGGCCGCCTCGTACAGCTCGCCGGGCACGGTGCGGAGCGCGGCGTAGAAGATCAGCATGTTGTAGCCGAGGAACTCCCACGTGACCACGTTGCCGATCGACGTGAGGACCCAGTCCGGGCTGAACGGCTGCAGCAGGTCGATGCCGAGCGCGTGGTTCGCGGTACCGGTGAGGCCGAACTGGTTGCCGTAGATGAAGCCCCAGATCAGCGCGGCGACGACACCGGGGACCGCGTAGGGCAGGAACACCGCGATGCGGAAGAAGCTCGTTCCCCAGAGCCGCGCGCTGTCGAGCGCGAGGGCGGCGACGAGCGCGAGGCCGAGCATGATCGGGACCTGCACGACGAGGAACACCGCGACCCGGCCGAGGCCCGACCAGAACTTCGCGTCCTGGAAGAGCTGCACGTAGTTGGCGAACCAGACGAACTGGTTGCCGCCGATGAGCTGGTCGCGGAAGAGGCTGAGCCAGAGCGCGTAGCCGATCGGGACGATGAGCATGGCGACGAGGACGACGACGAACGGGCCGACGAAGAGCCATCCCGTGTACCGGCCGCGCGGTCTGGCGCGGCGCCGCGGTGGCACGGCCGGGGCGGTGGCTCCGGCTGCGCGCGCTTCCAGCGTGCTCATGTGACTCCCTTGTCGTGCTGTGTTCGGGTCCGTCGATGTTGACGTCAACATCGAACGGCGCGACGATAGCATGGCAACGTCAACATGCGCTAGCGTCCGGTGCAGGCCGTCGCGCTCGACGTCCACTCGCACCGATGGGAGACCCCGTGACGACCGACCTGTCCGCCACGCGCCGGTCCCCCTCGATGGCCGCCGTGGCCGAGGCCGCCGGGGTCTCGATGCAGACCGTGTCCCGCGTCGCCCGCGGCTTCGACAACGTCTCGCCGGACACCCGCGACCGGGTCCAGCGTGTGATGGACGACCTCGGCTACCGCCCGAACCGCGCTGCCCGGGCCCTCCGCTCCGGGCGCTTCCGGACGATCGGCGTGATCATGTTCACCCTCGCGTCGTACGGCAACATGCGCACGCTCGAGGCGATCGCCGACGCGGCCGGTGTCGCCGACTTCACGATCACGCTGCTGCCGATGGCCTCCCGCACCGAGGAAGGCGTCCGCTCGGCCTTCTCCCGCCTGCACGAACAGGCCGTCGACGGCGTCGTCATCATCATCGAGTCGCACATCATCGACACGGCCGAGGTCGTCCTGCCCGACGGCGTCCCGATGGTCGTCGTCGACTCGACCGGCACCACGCAGCACCCGGCGATCGACACCGACCAGGCCGACGGTGCCCGCCGGGCCACGCAGCACCTGCTCGACCTCGGGCACGAGACCGTCTGGCACGTCGCCGGCCCCGAGTCGTCGTACTCGGCCGCCCGGCGTCTCGCCGCCTGGCAGGCCACGCTCGAGGCCGCCGGACGCACCGTCCCGCCGGTGTTCCGCGGCGGCTGGGGCGCCGAGTCCGGGTACCGCGCCGGGCAGGAGATCGCTCGACGCCCCGAGATCACGGCCGTGTTCGCCGCGAACGACCAGACGGCCCTCGGGGTGCTCCGCGCCGCCCACGAACTCGGGCGTCCCGTGCCGGAGACCCTCAGCGTGGTGGGCTTCGACGACTCCCCCGAGTCCGACTCGTTCTGGCCGCCGCTAACCACCGTGCACCAGTCCTTCGACGAGGTCGGGCGCCGGGCGGTCCGGAACCTCCTCGCCCAGATCGACGGGCAGCCGGTCCGCGCCGAGGCCGACCTCGTGCCGGTCCGCCTGGTGGTCCGGGCGAGCACGGCGCCGCCGCCGGCCTGACGCACCCCGCGGCCACGGCGTCCGTCACACGGTCAGCGCGCGGGGCGTACCGTGCACACGGAGCCGGTCTGCTGTCCCGGCCCCGGGTGTGCGCCACTTCCGTGTGTCCGGAGGACGAGCCACCGCTGCGGTCCTCATCTCCCCACCTCGGCGCGTTCGGATCATGAAGAACATCGTGTACGGCCTGACCGCCGTCCTGACCTCCGACGAGGCCGCGGACGCCGTGCTGGACTACGCCGCAGCACTCGCGCACGCCGGACTCGCGGACACCGTCGCCGTCCCCACCGTCGACGCGTTCGGGAGCACCACGACGACGTCGTTCCTGCTCGCCCCGGCGCTCGGGCTCCTCATCGAGGACGCCGCCGACGATCCGCTCGGCCCCGACACGGCTGCCTTCGTCGAGGAGATCTCGTGGCGGGCCCGCGCCGTGCGCTGCACGCCGCCGCCGCACGCCTGACGAGCCCGACGGCCGGGAGGCGCGGTGCCAGTCCACACCGCGCCTCCCGTCCGCCGTCGCGAAAGCGACACGTCACAGCGAACCTCCGACGCACATCTGTCGCCCTGGCGACACGGACGCGCGCCGCACGCGGCACGGTGTCGCTTCCGCAGCACGGACTGCGCCGCACCGCCGACGGACGGGAGGCGCGGCGCCAGTCCGCCGCGCGCCTCCCGTCCGCCGTCGCGAAAGCGACACGTCACAGCGAACCTCCGGCGCACAACTGTCGCCCTGGCGACACGGACGCGCGCCGCACGCGGCACGGTGTCGCTTCCGCAGCACGGACTGCGCCGCACCGCCGACGGACGGGAGGCGCGGTGCCAGCCCGCATCGCGCCTCCCGGCCGCCGTCACGAAAGCGACAGGTCACAGCGAACCTCCGGCGCACATCTGTCGCCCTGGCGACACGGACGCGCGCCGCACGCGGTAGGCTGTCGCTTCCGCAGCACGGACTGCGCTGCGACTGACCGCCGGACGGGAGGCGCGGCGCCAGTCCGCACCGCGCCTCCCGTCCGCCGTCGCGCACCTCACGCGCCCAGCGACACCTCACGCGCCAGCAGCCCCGTGAACTGTCGCCCACCCCGTGAAGTCGCGACCGCCCCGCCCCGCCCCGCGGCCGCGCCGCACGGCAGAAGGCGCCGGCACCGCGAAGCGGTCCGACGCCCTCTGTGCTCACTCGACGCCCGCCGCAGCGTGCGCCGAGGCGTCTCAGCCGATCGACACGGCGGTCCAGGAGACCGGCGGGAGCTCGATCGTGATGGTGTCACCCTCGCGGCGGACGGACTCGTTGGTGCGGAGCCCGACGCGCTCGGTGTTCGCCAGGTCGTTCACGGCGTGCAGGTCGTCGTCCCAGACGCCCTCGGCACGGACGTCACCGTCGACCGAAAGGCCGGCGAGGTCGATCGTCACCGTGGTCGACTCCGACGGGTGCCGGTTCACGAGGAACACCGCGGCACCGTCGTCCGAGACCGTGGCGGCCGAGTCGACGACCGGGACCTCGCCGTACTTGCCGCCGTCGACCGTGTCACCCGAGGCCTTGACCTGCAGCGACGTGCCGTTGGCGAGCTTCGACGTCAGCGAGAACGGGAAGAACGTCGTCTGACGCCAGGCCGGGCCGCCGGGCTCGGTCATGATCGGGCCGATCACGTTGACGAGCTGCGCGAGCGAGGCCGAGGCGACGCGGTCGGCGTGCCGCAGCAGCGAGATGAGCAGGCCACCGACGACGACGGCGTCGGCGACCGTGTAGACGTCCTCGAGCAGGCGCGGCGCGACCGGCCAGTCCTGCAGCTCGAAGGTCTTCTGCTGCTCGTTCCACTTCGAGATGGACCAGACGTTCCACTCGTCGAAGGAGATGTCGATCCGCTTGTCGGACTTCTTCTGCGCCTGTACGTGGTCGGCGGCGGTCGTGACCGTCTTGATGAAGTGGTCCATGTTCACGCCGGAGGCGAGGAAGGAGGCGAGGTCGTCGCCCTCCTCGTAGTAGGCGTGGGCGGAGATGTAGTCGACGTCGTCGTAGGTGTGCTCGAGGACGGTCCGCTCCCACTCGCCGAACGTCGGCATCGACGCCCCGGAGGAACCGCAGGCGACGAGCTCGAGGTCGGGCTGGATCTGCCGCATGGCCTTGGCGGTCATGGCGGCGAGCTTGCCGTAGTCCTCGGCGTTCTTGTGACCGAGCTGCCACGGGCCGTCCATCTCGTTGCCGAGGCACCACATCGTGATGGCGAAGGGCTCCTGGCGACCGTTCGACTTGCGGTACTCGCTGAGGGCGGTGCCGGCGTCGATGTTCGCGTACTCGAGGAGCTCGATGGCCTCCTGCGTGCCGCGCGTGCCGAGGTTGACGGCGAGCATGAGCTCCGAGCCGACCTGGTCGAGCCAGTGCTGGAACTCGTGCAGGCCGACCTCGTTCGTCTCGGTCGAGTGCCAGGCGAGGTCGAGGCGGCGGGGGCGCTGCTCGACCGGGCCGACGCCGTCCTCCCACTTGTAGCCGGAGACGAAGTTGCCGCCGGGGTAGCGGATCGCGGACACGTTGAGTTCCTTGACGAGCTCGACGACGTCCTTGCGGAAGCCGTGCTCATCGGCGGTCTCGTGCGACGGCTCGTGGATGCCGTCGTAGACGTGGCGTCCGAGGTGTTCGACGAACCCGCCGAACAGGCGACGTCGCACCGGCCCCACGGTGAACGCGGCGTCGAGGACGAGGTGTGTGCGGGGCATGGATCTCCTTCGATCGTGGGGCTGCCTGCGCTCGGCGAAAGTGAGCGCTCACGTTCCCGAAACGCTAGCGGCTTTCCGCGCGACACGAAAGGGGGCGGCCACGAACATCACGGATCGGTCGTCACCCGCGCCGAAAGGGTGGCGGCACGCCGGGACGCGCGCTAATGTGAGCGCTCACGGAGCACCGACCCTGCTCCGACTCGGCCCGTCCCGATGGAGTGATGCCATGCCGAACCGAATCCCCGTACCCACCCCGCACCCACGAGGCGGCGCCTTCACACGGCGGAGCCTCCTCGCCGCGGGCGCAGCCGCCGCGACGGTCCTGCCGCTCGCCGCCTGCTCCAGCCCCCTCGCCGCCGGCATCGCCGGCGCACCGCTCAACCCGGAGACGCTCGTCTTCTGGAACCTGTTCGGTGGCGGTGACGGCCTCCGCATGCAGGAGATGGAGGCCGGCTACGCCAAGCAGCACGGCGGCTCGTCCTCGCTGCAGGCGACCACGTTCGCGTGGGGCAACCCGTACTACTCCAAGGTCACACTGGCCACCGTCGGGAACAAGCCGCCGGACGTCGCGATCGCCCACCTCACCCGCGCGAAGCCGCTCTGGGACGGCGACCTGCTCGACCCGATCACGAACGACGACCTGGCGAGCGTCGGCCTGAGTGCGAGCGACTTCAACCAGAAGGCGTGGACGGCGCAGAAGACCGACGGCAAGAACATCTGCATCCCGCTCGACACCCACCCGTTCGTGCTCTTCTACAACGTTGATGTCTGCCAGAAGGCCGGCCTCATCGACAGCGACGGCAACCTCAAGGACCTGACCGGGATCGACGCCTTCGAGAGCGCCCTCGCCGCGGTCGCGAAGGTCACCGGCGGCACGGCCCTCAACGTCGCGAACGTCAGCGAGATCGCGACCCCGTGGCGGTTCTTCTGGACGATGTACAACCAGATCGACGGTGCGACGCCGTTCATCAGCGACGGTGGCGCGAAGCTCACCGTCAACGAGGACGCGTACACGAAGGTCACCGACATGACCCAGAAGTGGGTGAAGAACGGCTGGCTCAACAAGGGCCTCGACTACGCCACCGCGCAGACGCTGATGTTCACCGGCAAGGCGGGCTTCTTCATGCAGGGCGAGTGGGAGATCAGCACGGCGCAGTCCATCAAGGGCCTGAAGTTCGGCATGGCGCCGATCCCGCAGCTCTTCGACAAGCCGGCGACGCAGGCCGACTCGCACACGTTCATCCTCCCGAGGAAGGACCGCACGCCCGAGCAGCGCAAGGCGCACATGCTGTTCATCAAGCAGATGCTCGAGCAGAGCCTCACGTGGGCGCAGGGCGGTCACGTCCCGGCCTACATGCCGACCTACGACAGCACCGCGTACAAGAAGCTCACGCCGCAGTCGAACTACGCCTCGGCCGCCGAGAGCGCCGTGTTCGACGACCCGGCCTGGTACGGCGGATCGGGGTCGACCTTCGAGAACACGGTCGGTGCCCAGCTCGCCCTCGTCCAGCAGGGCAGCAGCTCCCCCGCGCAGGCCATGTCCGCGATCAAGTCCCAGCTGTCCACCTACCTCAACACCCCGAGCCCGCTGTAAGCCCGCGCGAAAGGCACGATGACGTGACCACAGCACCTGTCCTCGACCGGCCCACCGACGCCACCACGGCGCCGCGTGCACGCCGGGCCGGCTCCTTCCGGACCAGCCTCACGCGCGGCCAGGGCCGCACGGGGTGGCTCTTCCTCGCCCCCTTCGGCCTGTTCTACCTGGCCTTCCTGCTCGGCCCCACGGTGTGGATGATCGTGTCGAGCTTCTTCAACACCTCGACGGTCCGCACCGGGCTCGGCAGCTTCGCCGGGTTCGCGAACTACGCCGAGATGCTCGGCCGTGACGACTTCTGGTCGTCGCTCTGGCACACCCTGCAGTTCACGCTCTACACGACGCCGCCGCTCGTCATCCTGGCGTTCCTCTTCGCCGTGCTGACGAACCGGATGAACCGCGGCCAGTGGTTCTTCCGACTGGCGTTCTTCCTGCCGTTCATCCTGCCGTCGGCGACGATCTCGCTGATCTGGGTGTTCATCTTCACCCCTGCGACCGGCCTGTTCGCGTCGATCCAGTCGGCGCTCGGGCTGACCCCCGGCGCCGGCGTCCTGGCGAGCCCGAACACCGCGATGATCGGTGTCGCGATCGCCACGGTCTGGTGGACCCTCGGCTTCAACTTCGTGCTCTACCTGGCCGGCCTGCAGGAGATCCCGCGCGAACTGTACGAGGCGGCGGCCGTCGACGGCGCGTCGAACTGGCAGCAGATCAAGTCGATCACGCTCCCGCTGCTCGGCCGCACCACGACGCTGGTCATCCTGCTGCAGATCATCGCCAGCCTGAAGATCTTCGACCAGGTGTACCTGATGACGAACGGCGGACCGGGCATCTCGACCCAGGTCTCGCTGCAGCTCATCACCGGCGTCGGCTTCACCGACAACCGACTCGGCGCAGCATCGGCCGCATCGGTGCTCCTGTTCATCGTGATCGTCGCGATCGCGATCATCCGGCAGATCGTCGAGCGCGCTGCCGCCAAGCGAGAGATGGGTGCCTGACGTGACCACCACCGAGAGCATCACGACCGACCGCCCGAAGCTCCGCACCGGGGTCTCCGCCGCGGCACCGGCGAACGCCGCCAAGATCGGCGTCTCCGGCAAGGGCTTCAACCTCGTCGCCGGCATCGTCCTCGGCGTCTTCGCGGTGATCTGGCTCATCCCGAGCCTGTTCGCCCTGAAGACGTCCCTGTCCGACAACGGCGTCGCGGCCCTCGGCGCCAACTCGATCCTGTCGAACTGGAACCCGACGCTGCACTCCTACGCGGCACTGTTCCAGGCCGGCGACATCTGGAACTGGTACCTGGCGAGCGGCATCACGAGCCTCGTGACGACCGCGCTGACGGTGCTGTTCGCGTCGATGGCGGCGTTCGCGCTGTCCCGGCTCGCCTTCCGCGGGCGGAACGTCGCGTTCCTGCTCATCATCCTGGGCATCATGATCCCGACGCAGGTCCTGATCATCCCGATCTTCCAGGAGCTCAACTCGGTCGGCCTGCTGAACACCTACTGGTCGGTCATCTTCCCGCAGGTGCCCGCCGTGATCGCGGTGTTCATCTTCAAGCAGTTCTTCGACGGCATCCCCCGGGAGCTCGAGGAGGCGGCGCGCATCGACGGCGCCGGCATGTGGAAGATCTACTGGTCGGTGATCCTGCCGCTCTCGCGTCCGGTCATCGCCGCGGTGGCGATCCTGACGTTCGTCGGGGTCTGGAACAACCTGCTGCTGCCGCTGTTCGTGCTGTCGAACCCGGACCTCATGACGATCCCGGTCGGGCTCGCCACGGTCCAGGGCAGCTTCGGTCAGCGCTACGCGGACATCCAGGCCGGGGCGATCCTGGCGGCGCTGCCGCTGATCATCCTGTACCTGATCTTCCAGCGGCAGATCGTCGAGGGCGTGACGGGTTCCGGCCTCAAGGGCTGACGCGACCACAGGACGGACGGG